>NZ_JBEZGQ010000702.1:0-4555 GCF_040650095.1 Actinoplanes sp. NPDC048791
GGCGGAGCGGGCGGCTGAGCGCGTACGCACACAGCACGGCCGCCGCGACGGCGTACGCCGTTGCCAGGCTGGTGGCCACCGTGCCGCGGGGCAGCCACAGGCTCACCGCCCCGGCGACGGCTCCGAACGGCCAGCACCGCCGGGCGAACGCCACCGCCGGGTCACGGATCAGCCGCAGCCCGGCCGGCACGACCACCAGCATGCCGACGGCGACGAGCAGGTTGACGAGCACCCGCACCGACCTCACCTCCTCTTTTTGAACGCGTTCAAGTAACTGAATTCACTCTAACGCACCCGCACCCGGGTCGCCGTTGTGATGTGTGTCCTGCACACTGACGGCCGTGACAGGACCTCGCTCTGCCGTGATCTACAACCCCGTCAAGGTCGGCGACCTCGACCTGCTGCGCCGCATCGTCAGCGAAGGCGTCGCGAGTGTCGGCTGGCCCGAACCCACCTGGCACGAGACGACCCCGGAGGACGCCGGCCGCGGCCAGACGGCTCAGGCGGTCAAGGACGGCGCCGAGCTGGTGTTCGTCTGCGGTGGCGACGGCACGGTGATGGCCGCGGTGACCGCCCTGGCCGGCACGGACGTCGCCCTGGCGGTGCTGCCCGCCGGCACGGGCAACCTGCTCGCGGCGAACCTGGGCCTGGGCACGGACGCCGCCACCGGGGTGCAGGTCGCGATCGAGGGCGGCCGCAAACGCATCGACGTCGGCGCCGTCGGCGACCAGTGCTTCGCCGTGATGGCCGGCATGGGCTTCGACGCGCAGATGCTCGAGGGCACCTCGGACACGGCCAAGAAGCACATCGGCTGGCTGGCGTACGTCGGTGGCGCCGCCAAGCACCTGCGGGACCGCCCGATGCGGGTGCGCATCGTCATCGACGGTGGCGCGCCCATGCCCCGGCGCCCGCGCTCGGTCATCGTCGGCAACGTGGGCCGGCTGCAGGGCGGCGTACGACTGCTCAGCGAGGCCGAGCCCGCCGACGGCAAGCTCGACGTGGCCATCCTGAGCCCGCGCAACCTGCGGCACTGGGCCGAGCTCGGCTGGGCCGTGGTGCGCCGGCGCAGGAGCGTGCCGCTGATGGAGACGTATTCGGCCGAGCGGGTGGAGATCTTCAGCAACCGGGCCCAGCCCCGCCAGCTCGACGGCGACCTGATCGACCCGGGCAAGACCCTCAAGGTCCACGTCCGGCACCGGGCGCTGCTGCTCTGCGTGCCGCAGCCCGCCGGCGACCCCGACCTGGCGTACGACAGCAGCGCGGCGAAGCGGGCCGCCGAGGGGGTGCGCGCCGCGGCTGAAGAGAAAGCATGAGCAGCACGGAGCCGGTCCCCGAGACCAAGATGATGCCGGGGGACGAACTCTCCGCCGACGACGCGTTCCTCGCCCTGCGCCACTACGGGCGCTGGCCGCTGCTGCGCGACGCGTTCGTCCGGTTCCGCTACGGCGACGGCTTCAGCCACTCCCGGGCCTTCGCGTTGCAGCTCTGCCTGGCCATCGTGCCGTTCCTCATCGCCCTGTCCGGTCTGGCCACCGACCTCGGCGTCGAGGAGGGCGGCCAGGTGGTGGCCGACACGGTCATCGCGCTGACCCCGGGCGCCAGCGAGCCGCTGGTCACGGAGCTGCTCGAGGACGACGAGCGCACCGAGGAGGCCGGTGAGCTGGCCCTGGCCCTGGGTCTGATCACCGGGCTGTTCGCGCTCACCACCGCCATGGCCCAGATCGAACGCGGTGCCAACCGCATCTACGGCGTCGAACGCGACCGTCCCGCCCTGGCCAAGTACTTCCGGGCCGCGGTGATGGCGCTGATCGCCGGCCTGCCCGCGCTCTTCGGCTTCCTGCTGCTGGTCGCCGGGCACTCGGCGGGCAAGTCCCTGGCCCGGCAGTACGGCTGGGGCGACGGCGCCATGGCGGCCTGGAATCTGGTGCGCTGGCCGCTGAGCCTGCTGCTGATCGTCTTCGCGGTGGGGCTGCTCTTCCGGCATTCGCCGCGGCGCAACCAGCCCGCGCTGACCTGGCTGCTGTTCGGGGCCACGCTGTCCACCATCCTGTGGTGGGTGGCCAGCCTGCTGCTGGCCGGCTACGTACGCGTCAGCGACGGCTTCGGCGCCACCTACGGCCCCCTGACCGCGATCATGGCGCTGCTGCTCTGGGCCAACCTCACCGGCATCTCGCTGTTCCTCGGGCTGTCCTTCGCGGCGCAACTGGAGGCGCAGCGGGTCGGGGTCGTCCGGCCGGCGCAGCACGACCAGTGGGAGCCGGGCCCGGACACCGACCTGAAGAGCTTCGATCCGCCGGCGCCGGACGCGGCCGACGGAGACACCGCGGACGGGGAGTTGCCCCGTCAGCGCGACCCCGGTGTGAGCGCCGAGCCGAAAGGGTAAGTCCCGCCGCACCACCGCGTGACCCCCGAACGAGCAGGAGCCGACGATGTCCACCGACGAAGGCAGGATCCACAAACGGGTCGGCTGGGCGCCGTTGCGGCACTTCACCGAGCGCAGCGTCCTGGGCCTGCTCGCGGTCATCGCGGTCGGGCTCGGCTTCGGCCTGCTCCTGCTGCTGGTCCGGCTGCACTGGGGACCCCTGCAGAGCCTCGACCGGGGCGTGGCCGAGGGGCTGAACGGGCTGGTCGCGCCGCATCCGCCGGTGGTCACCGTGCTGGAGGCGCTGACCGACCTGGGCGGCCGGCCGGTGATGATGTGGCTGGTGTCGGTGGCCGTCGTGCTGCTGCTGATCCGCCGCCGGACCCGCCTGGCGGCGTACCTGGTCGTCACCGGCGTCGGTGCGCTGCTGCTCGATCCGTCCCTCAAGACGCTGGTCGGCCGGCTGCGCCCGGTCGTCGACGTGCCGGTGTCCGGGGCGCCGGGCAACAGCTTCCCGAGCGGGCACGCGCTGGGCTCGTTCGTCGCGTACGGGGCCCTGCTGCTGGTCTTCCTGCCCGCTGTGGCGCCGCGCTGGCGCAAGGCCGTGATCGCGCTGGTCGGGCTGATCATCGTGACTGTCGGCGTCACCCGCATCGCGCTCGGCGTGCACTTCCTGTCCGACGTGCTGGCCGGCTGGCTGCTCGGCGCGGCCTGGCTGGGCGTGACCGCGTACGCGTTCCGGGTCTGGCGCCGCGAGGTCGGCCAGCCCGTCCGCCCGCTGGAGGAGGGACTCGAGCCGGAGGCGGCTCACGACGTCACCCCGGCGCCCGACGAGGAGAAGCTGCTGCCGCACCCCTGGGCCAAGGCGGCCGAGCTGGTCGTCGGCTGGGTCTTCATCTTCGGCGTGCTCTACCTGCTGGGCTGGGCCGTCACCAACCACACCGAGGGCACCTGGATCCGGTCCGCCGACGAGGGCTTCGTCCGCTGGCTGCAGACCTTCCGCACCCCGGCGCTGGACGACCTCAGCTACCTGTGGAGCAAGGCCGGCGACACCCACATGATCCTGCTGGTCTCGCTGGTGTTCTGCCCGCTGGTGCTGGCCCTGTGGCGGCGCTGGCGCCCGGTGCTGTTCGTCGTGCTGGCCATGTTCGGCGAGCTGAGCCTGTTCCTGACCACGGCCGCCGCGGTGGGCCGCCCCCGCCCGCCGGTCGAGCAGCTCGACGGGCAGATGCCCACCTCGTCGTTCCCGTCCGGGCACATCGCCGCCACCATGTGCCTCTACGCCGCCATCGCCATCCTGCTGGTGCCGCGCATCCGGGCCTGGTGGCGCTGGGTCTTCGTGGCCCTCGCGGTGATCATGCCGGCCGGCGTCGCGCTGTCCCGGATGTACCGCGGCATGCACCACCCGACCGACTTCCTCGGCGCCGGCGTGCTGGCCGCCTGCTGGCTGACCCTGCTCTACTTCGTGCTGCGGCCCAACGCCGACGTGGCCGAGGGCAACCGGGCCGACGCCGGCGAGCTCACCGAACGCGACGCGCACCGCGACCTGACCGAGACGACGGTGCCCGCCGGCACGCCCGAGGCGGTGCGGTGACGGTCCGCTTCCTGACCTGGAACATCAAGACCGGGGGCAGCAAAGGCCGGCTGGACGCCGTGGTGACCCTGCTGCGGCGGGAGAGCCCCGACATCCTGGCGCTGCAGGAGCTGCGCGGCTTCCCGGGCCGGCGGATGCGGGAGGTGGCCGGGGCGCTGGGCATGACGCCGTTCCTGGCCCGCTCGGTGTTCGGGCAGAGCGTCGCGGTGCTGGTCCGGCCGCCGCTGCGGATCGTCGACTGGTCCGGCGTCCGGTGGCGGCTGCACCACGCCGCCGCGGCGGTCCGGGTGCCGACCACGGCCGGTCAGCTCACGGTGGTCAGCACGCCCCTCAACGCGCTCTCGCCGTACCGGCGGCTGCGCGAGGCCCGCTTCCTGGCCGCGCGGCACCGGCCCGGCAAGGGGCCTGTGCTGCTCGCCGGCGATCTCAACTCCCTGGACCCGGATACCGACCACACCGAGCGGCTGGCGGCTCTCAGCGGGCCGTACCGCCGCCGGCACACGACCCCGGACGGTACGGCGGACACCCGGGCCATCGCGGCCTTCACCGCCGCGGGCTTCGTGGACCTGTGGCCGAGAGCCGGGGCGGGCGACGGCCAC
>NZ_JBEZGQ010000703.1:0-4553 GCF_040650095.1 Actinoplanes sp. NPDC048791
TGGATACGCGGGTTCGGCCAGGCATCACGGATCGGGGTCGAGGGGACCGGCGCCTACGGCGCAGGGCTCGCCCGCCGGCGGCACCGCGCCCGACCTGTTGTCCGGCGGCTCCGGTGCCCAGTTCGGCCTCGGCTTCGAGGCCATGTCGACCCCCTATCCGTTTCTCGGCCCGGCCGCGTTCGGCCACTTCGGCGCGGCCGGCTCGCTCGGCTTCGCGGATCCGCGCAGCGGAGTCGCGTACGGCTACGCCCGTGACCGCCTCGCCCAGCCCCACGGTGGTGGTGCGGTGGAGAACGACCAGTTCGTGACGGCTGTCGTTCAGGCCGCCGACGCCTGATCGCCGCCTGTCGCCCGCCCGCCCGATACCCCGTACTCTCATGATCCACAGCGGCACCGCCGGCTCGGCGGGTGCCGATGAGATGGAGGAACCCAAGTGCGGACCCTTGCCCGTACCGCCGCGGCCCTGCTGGCGGTCACGACCTTCGCCGGCCTCACGGCCTGCTCCCCGCCCGAGAAGGAGAGCGCTTCCAGCGGCACCGGTGCGGCCACCGCCGCCAGCGCCGCCGACCTCGGTGGCATGGACGCGCTCGTCGCCGCGGCCAAGAAGGAGGGCCAGCTCAACGTCATCGCGCTGCCGCCGGACTGGGCCAACTACGGCGAGATCATCAAGGCCTTCGGCACCAAGTACGGCATCAAGGTCAACTCGGCCCAGCCGGACGCCAACAGCCAGGACGAGATCAACGCCGCGGACCAGCTCAAGGGCCAGGACAAGGCGCCCGACGTGTTCGACCTGGGCAGTGCCGTCGCGACCGCCAACGTGGCCAAGTTCGCCCCGTACAAGGTGGCCACCTGGGCCGACATCCCGGACGCGCTCAAAGAGGCCGGCGGCACCTGGACCAACGACTACGGCGGCTACATGTCGATCGGCTACGACAGCGCCAAGATGCCCGCCCCGGCGAGCGTGGCCGACCTGCTCAAGCCCGAGTACAAGGGCAAGGTCGCGCTCAACGGCGACCCGACCCAGGCCGGGGCCGCGTTCGCCGGTGTCGCGATGGCCGCGCTCGGCAACGGCGGCTCCGCCGACGACATCAAGCCCGGCGTCGACTTCTTCGGACAGCTGAAGAAGGCCGGCAACTTCCTGCCGGTCGACCCGACCCCGGCCACCGTCGAGTCCGGCCAGACGCCGGTCGTCATCGACTGGGACTACCTCAACGTCGCGCAGGGCGCCAAGCTCAGCGGCAAGATCCAGTGGAAGACCGTGGTGCCGGCCGGTGCGGTGCTCGGCTCGTACTACGTGCAGGCCATCAGCAAGGACGCCCCGCACCCGGCAGCCGCCCGGCTGTGGGAGGAGTTCCTGTACTCCGACGAGGGCCAGAACCTGTGGCTCAAGGGCGGCGCCCGGCCGGTGCGCGCCGACGCGATGGTCAAGGCGGGCACGATCGACGCCACCGCGTTCGGGGCCCTGCCCAAGGTCGAGGGCACCCCGGTCTTCCAGACCGAGGCCCAGACCACCAAGGCCAAGGAGTACCTGGTGGCCAACTGGGCCAAGGCCATCGGCTGAGCATGGCCACCGTCCTCGACGGCCCGGAGCTGGCGGCACCCGTGCCGCCGGTCCGGGCCCCCCGGGGCCGGCTGCGCCTGAACCAGGTGCGCAGCCTGCTCGGCACCCTGCCGTTCTTCGCCTACGTCACCGTCTTCCTGGTCATCCCCACCCTGGTGGTGGCGATCGGGGCGTTCGCCGGTGACGGCGGCTTCACCCTCGCCAACGTGACCGCGCTGGGCGACTCCTACGTGCTGGACGCGTTCGGGCGCAGCATCCTGCTGTCGGCGGTCACCGCGCTCCTCGGCGCGGTGCTCGGGGCGGTGCTGGCGTACGCGCTGGCCACCGCCCGGCCCGGCGGGCTGCTGCGCCGCATCGTCACCGCCGCGTCCGGGGTGCTGGCCCAGTTCGGCGGCGTCACCCTGGCGTTCGCCTTCATCGCCACCCTCGGCCTGTCCGGCTTCGTCACCGTGTTCCTGCGCGACAACCTCGGCGTCGACATCTACTCCGGTGGCGTCTGGCTCTTCGAG
Source organism: Actinoplanes sp. NPDC048791 (assembly GCF_040650095.1). Classification (NCBI taxonomy): domain Bacteria; kingdom Bacillati; phylum Actinomycetota; class Actinomycetes; order Micromonosporales; family Micromonosporaceae; genus Actinoplanes; species Actinoplanes sp. NPDC048791. The sequence goes on from NZ_JBEZGQ010000703.1 coordinate 2,071, forward strand.
CTGCCGGGCCTCGTGCTGGTCTACACGTACTTCCAGATCCCGCTCATGGTGATCGTGTTCCTGCCCGCGCTCGACGGGATCCGCCCGCAGTGGCGCGAGGCCACCGAGAGCCTCGGCGGTTCCACCTGGCAGTACTGGACCAAGGTGGCGGGACCGTTGCTCGCGCCCGCGTTCCTCGGCTCCACGCTGCTGCTGTTCGCCAACGCCTTCTCCGCGTACGCGACCGCGGCGGCCCTGGTCAGCCAGGGCAACCCGATCGTGCCGCTGCAGATCCGCAGCGCCCTGACCAGCGAGGTCGTCCTGGGCCAGCAGAACCTCGGCAAGGCGATGGCGCTGGGCATGGTCGTGGTGGTGGCCGTGGTGATGACCCTGTACGCCCTGCTGCAGAAGCGGACCGCACGATGGCTGGGCTGAGGGCGCGCCGGGCCCGCCGGCAGTCCGCGTTCCGCTGGACGGTCCTGGCCGTCATGGGGGTCTTCTTCCTGCTGCCGCTCGCGGCGATGGTGGAGTTCACCACCCGCGGGGACAGCGGCACCTGGTCGCTGCTCGCCGACTGGCCGAAGCTCAGCGAGACCTACCCCGACCTGGCCGACGGGATCGTCGCGTCCCTGGGCCAGGCCCTGCTCACCGCCCTGCTCATGCTGGTGCTGCTGGTGCCCACGGCGATCTGGGTCCGGCTGCGGCTGCCCGGCCTGCGCCCGCTGGTCGAGTTCATCTGCCTGCTGCCGCTGACCATCCCGGCGATCGTGCTGGTCGTCGGCCTGGCCCCGGTGTACGCGTGGGTCAACTACTTCCTCGGCGGCTCGTCGCTGACGCTCACGTTCGCGTACACGATCCTGGTCCTGCCCTACGCCTACCGGGCGATCGACGCCGGGCTGTCGGCGATCGACGTCAAGACGCTCGCCGAGGCCGCCCGCGGGCTGGGCGCGAGCTGGTTCACCGTGATGGCCCGGGTGGTGCTGCCGAACATCCGCTCGGCCGTGCTGTCCGCCGCGTTCCTCACCGTGGCCCTGGTGCTGGGCGAGTTCACCATCGCCTCGCTGCTGAACCGCACCAACCTGCAGGTCGCCATCAACCTGCTCGGCAAGAGCAGCGCGACCATGTCGGTGGCGGTGTCGCTGGCCGCGCTCATCCTCGCGTTCGTGCTGCTGCTGCTCCTGTCCCTGTTCGGCGATCGCAGAAAGGCGTCCCGATGAACGGTGTCGCCGTCCACCTCAACGACCTGCGCCGCACCTTCGGCGCCGTGCACGCCCTGGACGGGCTGGACCTGCACATCGAGCCCGGCGAGCTGATCGCCCTGCTCGGCCCGTCCGGCTGCGGCAAGACCACCGCGCTGCGCATCCTGGCCGGGCTGGAGGACGCGGACAGCGGCCGGGTGCTGGTCGGCGGCAAGGACATCACCGGCCTGCCGGCCAACCGGCGTGACATGGGCATGGTGTTCCAGGCGTACAGCCTCTTCCCGCACCTGACCGCGCTGGAGAACGTCCAGTTCGGTCTGAAGCTGCGCCGGCGCGCCGGCGGTGACCGGGCCGCGGCGATGCTGGACCTGGTCGGCATCAGCGAGCACGCCGGCCGCTACCCGCACCAGCTCTCCGGCGGCCAGCAGCAGCGGGTGGCGCTGGCCCGGGCACTGGCCATCGAGCCGCAGGTGCTGCTGCTCGACGAGCCGCTGTCCGCACTGGACGCCAAGGTCCGGGTGCAGCTGCGCGACGAGATCCGCCGGATCCAGACCGAGGTCGGCACCACCACCCTGTTCGTCACCCACGACCAGGAGGAGGCGCTGGCCATCGCCGACCGGGTCGGGGTGATGCGCTCCGGCCGGCTGGAGCAGCTCGCCGCGCCGGCCGAGGTGTACCTGCGCCCGGCGAGCGCGTTCGTCGCGGACTTCGTCGGGCTCAGCAACCGGCTGCCCGGCCACGTCGACGGGGACACGGTCACCGTGCTCGGCACCCGGCTGCCCCTGGTGAAGCCGGCCACCGGCGGTCCGGAGGTGACCGCCCTGGTGCGCCCGGAGTCGGTCGGCGTCGTGCCCGACCCGGACGGCCAGGCCCGGGTGCTGTCCACGGCGTTCCTCGGCCCGACCAGCCGGGTCACCGTCGAGGTCGGCGACAGCATCGTCGTGGCCCAGGTCAGCGGCGAGTCGCTGGCGGAGCTGACGGTCGGCACCCCGGTCCGGATCGACCTGCGCCCGGTTCCGGTGGCGTTGCAGGACTGACGACGATGGCGATCACGCCCGGCGCCTTGCTCTACTGACATGTGCGCACCTACTACCGCGGGCCCGACGCCGCCGTCACCGACGAACTGCTCATCTGGCAGGCCGGGACGACGAAGGCCTTCGTGGTGGCCGAACTGCGCCAGGTCGCCCGGGTGCGCCAGGACGGCGGCCGGGTCGGCCGGGTGGTCGCGGCGGTCCTGCTCGCCGTCGCCGGCGCCGGCTGGGCGCGACTCGCGCTGCCGGGCCGGTGGTACGTCGCGATCGGCGC
>NZ_JBEZGQ010000704.1:0-4549 GCF_040650095.1 Actinoplanes sp. NPDC048791
CCGGGGCGCTGACCTTCAAGCCGATCCCGCCGAACGAGCTGGACACGGTGATCGTGCCCAACGGCTACGACAGCGCGGTGGTCATCCGCTGGGGCGACCCGATCCTGCCCGGCGTACCCGGGCTGGACGTGCACCGGCAGACCGCGCGCCGGCAGTCCGCGCAGTTCGGCTACAACAACGATTTCCTCGGTGTCCTGCCGCTGGGCCGCGACGGGCGCCGCGCGCTGCTCGTGGCCAACCACGAGTACACCAACGAGGAGCTGATGTTCCCCGGCTTCACCACTCAGGAGGCTCTGAGCGTCGAGCAGGTCCGGGTGGCGATGGCCGCGCACGGCATGTCCGTGGTGGAGCTCGAACGTGTCGGCGGCACCGGGCAGTGGCGGCCGGTCGGCGGCCGGCGGCCGTACAACCGGCGTTTCACCATGCTGGACACGCCGTTCCGCTTCACCGGCCCGGCGGCCGGCACGGCGCTGCTGCGCACCGCGGCCGATCCACGCGGCCTGACCCCCATCGGTACGCTCAACAACTGCTCGGGCGGCGTGACCCCGTGGGGCACCGTGCTGTCCGGCGAGGAGAACTTCAACCAGTACTTCGTCGGTGGCGACGCTGCCCCGGCCGCCCTCAAACCGGCCCTGGCCCGCTACGGCATCTCCACCACCACCCGGGTGCCGGACGAGTCACGGCGCTGGGACCGCGCCCAGGAACGTTTCGATCTGGCCAAGCATCCGCACGAGGCGCACCGCTTCGGCTGGATCGTCGAGGTCGACCCGTCCGACCCCGATTCGACCCCGCGCAAGCACACCGCGATGGGCCGTTTCAAGCACGAGGGCGCCAACGTCATCGTCGCCAAGAACGGCCAGGTCGCCGCGTACATGGGTGACGACGAGCGGTTCGACTACCTCTACAAGTTCGTCTCCGCGAAGAAGTTCGTCCCGGGCGGCTCGGCCTCGGCCCGCCGGCACAACCTGACGCTGCTGGAGTCCGGGACGCTCTACGTCGCGAAGCTGACCGGTGACAGCCCGCCGGCGGAGATCGACGGCAGCGGCAAGCTGCCGTCCGACGGCGCCTTCGACGGCCGTGGCACGTGGATCAAGCTGGTGTCGGGGGACCGCTCGTACGTGCCGGGCATGACCGCGGCCGAGGTGCTGACCTTCGCCCGGCTGGCCGGCGACGCGGTCGGCGCCACCAAGATGGACCGGCCCGAGGACGTGCAGCCCAGCCTGCGGACGGGCAAGATCTACGCGGCGCTGACCAACAACGTCAACCGCGGCGTGGGTACGAACGCGGGGCCCGACGAGGCCAACCCCCGCCGGGAGAACAAGCACGGCCAGATCTTCGAGCTCGTCGAGGACGGCGGCGACCACACGGGCGAGACCTTCACCTGGTCGTTGCCGATCGTCTGCGGCGACCCGGCCGACCCGTCGACGTACTTCGCCGGCTACGACAAGACCGCCGTCTCGCCGATCTCGTGCCCGGACAACGTGGCCTTCGACAGCACCGGCAACCTGTGGATCGCCACCGACGGCAACCAGCTGGGCAGCAACGACGGCCTGTTCGCCACCGCCATCGAAGGGCCGGAACGCGGCCACCTCAAGCAGTTCCTGACCGTGCCGCCGGGCGCCGAGACCTGCGGGCCGTTCATCACCGGCGACGACCGCTCGGTCTTCACGGCGGTGCAGCACCCCGGTGAGACCGACGGCGCCACGCTGGACGAACCGGCCTCGACCTGGCCCGACGGCGACTTCGCGAAGCCGGCCGTGGTGGTCACCTGGCGGCTGGACGGAGGCCCGATCGGCAGCTGACCCGGCCGGCCCTCCACCCCGGGGCGCTTGACGGGCTCGCCTGCCGGCGGGCCCGTTACTCCTTTCGTGGCGGCGGGTTGCGGCCCGGCCGGCCGCGCCGGACGCTGGTGGCGGCAGCGTGCCGAGGATCCGGTCGATGGCGGTGGTTGTGGTCTATGGAGCGGCAGTCGGAAGTCCTGGCCGGCTGCGAGGCGGTGTGGTCGGCCGGCTGGATCGCGGTGTCCGGCGCGATCGACGCGGCCAGCGCGCCCGTGCTCGGGCAACGGATGCGCGCTCTCGTCGGCCCTGGGCAGCTCGATGTTGATTGCCGCTCCGTCACGTTCCTTGATGTCGCCGGTCTTCGGATGCTCGCCGAGGTGGGCGCCACGGCACACGCCGTAGGCGCGACCGTGTGTCTGCAGTGCTCACCGGCGGTGACGGAGATGTTGACCTTGTGTGGTGTACGGGAGCTTCCCGGCGTAGCGCTGAAACACGGGAGCCACGACAGCCCGGGGAGCCGACAGTGATCAGCCTGGCCGATGGTGGCCGCTCGGGAACCTTCGACCACCGCGCCCTCGTGGTCGACGCGGACGACACCGTCGAACGCGTGCTGCTCCCGTACCTGCGCCGGAAGATCACGTCCGATCAGCCTGTCCTGATGGTCGTCGGCACCGACACCGAAGCGATCGTCCGGGACCGCCTCGGCCCGGATGCCCACGCCCTGCGGTGGGCGCCGATGAACGCCTTCTACCAGCGAACGGGCTTCACCTACTCCAGGTTCCTGCGGTATCTGCGGGAACGGCAGTCCCGGCAGGAGGTCGTGCACATCGTCGCCGAGCCCGATGTCGTGACCGATCCCGATTCGCCGGTGGACCGGGCGGCCGCGTACCTGGGTTACGAGGCCATGGCCAATGAGGTGTACACCTGCTACCGCTGCTCGATCACCTGTGTCTGGCACGGCGGCCGGCAATCGCCGTCGATCATCGACGGGGTTCGCAAGGTCCACCAGCGTGAGCTGAGCGCCCGGGGCGTCGTGGACAATCCCGGGTACGTGGCGCCGGCCGACTTTCTCGGCGGCCGGGCGCAGACCGCCGAGACGGCGGTTCCGCCGGTCACGGATGTGGACCTGACCGTATGGCACGTCGAGGAGATGGCGGCCTGTCGCGCCGCTGTCGCCCGGTGGGCGAGCTCGCAGCACTTCGTACCCACAGCGGTACGGCAGGTGGTCACCGCGACCAGTGAAGTGGTCACCAACGGATTGAGACACGGCCGCCCGCCGGTGCGAACGCGCGCTTGGAGTCAGGACGCGACCCTGATCGTCCACGTCGAGGACCACGGCGGACGATGCATCCCCGTCCACGCCGGTTACCGGCCACCGGTCAGCCCCGCCGATCCGGCCGGCCTGTGGGTCGCCCGTCAGTTCGCGGACGTCCTCACCACCCGCACCGACGGTGGGCGGACCGCCGTACGGATGTACTTCCCCTACGCGGTGACCCACCGCAATCTCCGCGTGCCCACCTGACCTCCTCGCGGCCGGCGCCGAAGTTTTCGCCGCGTTGATCCGAAACGGCCCGCGATCCGTATTCCGGCCTACCAGGATCATCGAAGAACCATGGCCGGAGGTTGACGTGTTCGCGGTCGATCGGATGTTGCGTCACCTGGCGGGCACGGCACTGGCCGCGGTCGCCCTGCTCGTGCTCGACCCGCAGGTGGCAAGGGCCGAACCCGGCGTACCGGTGCCGCCCAACGGCCTGCTCACCGACCGCGGCAAGGGTGACGTCTCCGACGCGGACCGCGATTTCGCGGTCAAGGTCCGGCTCGCCGGGCTGTGGGAGATCCCGGCCGGTCAGATGGCCGAGGAGAAGTCGCAGGATCCGCGGATCCGCGCGATCGGCAAGGACATCGCCACCCAGCATGTCGCGCTCGACAAGCTCGTCCGGGCCGCGGCCAAGAAGCTGGACGTCACCCTGCCCGACAAGCCCAACGCCGACCAGCAGAAATGGCTCGCCGAGATGCGCGACGCGGAGGGCGAGGAGTTCGACCGCGTGTACATCGACCGGCTGCGGGCGGCGCACGGCAAGATCTTCCCGGCCATCGCCTCGATCCGGGCCGGCACCCGCAACGACACGGTGCGCAAGCTGGCCCAGCGCACCAACCAGTTCGTCATGACGCACATGACGCTGCTGGAGAGCAGCGGCATCGTCGACTTCGCCGCGCTGCCGACCGTGCCGCCGCCGGCCGCGGCCACGGGCGGAACGGCGAACGTCGCCCAGCAGACACCCGCGAGCTCGGCCACCGACCTGTCGGTGACCCGGAATCCGGTGCCCGCCATGATCCTGGTCGCCCTCGCGAGTGCGGCGGTGACCGCCTTCGTCCTGCGGTACTTCATGCAGAACTCCCGCCGGACCTACCGGCGGCAACGCCCCAGGTACTTCGAGTCCTGACCCCGGTACGACCCGGGCCGTCGTGTTCATCCGGCGTTCACCGTACGTCCGGTCCAGCTCCAATCGCAGCTCTTAGCGTCAGGCGACCCCGTCCGTGACGGGGGCCATATTGCCTGCGAGGAGCTCTGCCCCGATGACTGAACGACCCCGCCTGCTGCCGCTGCTCGGCCACACCGGACGCGACGCGATGACGTGCCTCTACCGCTGCGGCAACGCCTGCGACCACCCGGTGCCGAACCGGACGGACAACCCGTACCTCGGCGACGTCGTGAACACCGGGATGTCGCGCCGCGGTGTGGTGCGCGCCGGTGCCGTGGGCGCGCT
>NZ_JBEZGQ010000705.1:0-4548 GCF_040650095.1 Actinoplanes sp. NPDC048791
GGACCAGGCCGCCGCGGCACCGACGGCCGCGGCGTCGGGCGGCCCGCGGCAGGCGACGGCCGACCCGGGCCTGCCCACGCTGCGCTGCGCCGCCACCCGCCTGCCGGTCCCCGCCGGGATGACGACGGTCCAGCCCGCCGGGGTCGACCCGGGTGGCCGGTACGTCCTCGGCAACGAGGTCCGGTCCAGCGAGCTCGACACACCCGAGGGCAAGACGGCCGGCATCGCCGCCGGCCGGGTGCTTCTGTGGACGGACGGTCAGCCGCAGGTGCTGCCCCAGGTGCGCGACTGGGTGACGGCGAGCGCCGTGAACGCCGACGGCGTGGTGGCGGCCATCGCGGGGCCCAGGGACAAGTGGGCGGACACCGTCGTGCGCTACACCGACGGTGTGCCCGAGAAGCTGACGCCGCCGCCGGGCCGGTGGACGTTCACCGAGGCGAAGATCAACGCGACGGGCGACATCCTGGTCAACGCCGACCGGGAGAGCACCGACCATCGCACCGACGCGGTGCTGCTCTGGAAGGTGGGCGCGCGGACGGCCACGAAGCTGCCGCTGCCCGCGTACGCCGACGGCAAGGGTCTGACCGACGACGGCACGATCGTCGGCCAGATCATCTCCGGGAACGGGGAGACGCTCACGTCGTACACGTGGAACCAGCGGGGTAAGGGCCGGGCGCTGAAGGCGCCGGCCGGGCAGCAGGCGACCGTCAGCAATGTCCGCAACGGCTGGGCCACCGGCAACCTGTGGCCGTCCGGCGAGGTCGGCCGCTGGAACCTGCGTACCGGCGAGGTGACCCGCCTGCCGGTCGGCTCCCCGGCCAACGGCATCAACGACAAGGGCTGGATCGCCTCGAACGGCACGGTGCTGCGCAACGACACCAACGTCGAGCTGGGGCTCGCGGACGGGATGCGCGGCGACCCGCTGGCCATCTCGGACTCCGGGCTGGTGGTCGGCCTGCCGTTCGACGGCAGCTCGGGCGTGATCACCTGGCGCTGCGACGGCTGAGCCGGGCCGGCACCGAAGCCGGGCGGGCCGGTGACGCCGGCCCGCCCTGCCCGGGTCAGGACGCGCCCTGCTCCGGCTGATCGGCGTCGACGTCCTCGTCCGGGATCTCGTCGTCGTCCCCCTCGGCGGCGAGATCGGCCGGGCTACCGGCGGTGCTGGTCGCTGTCAGCGCGGCGGCGAAGAGCACCAGCTGGTTGACGGCGTTGAGGAAGACCAGCAGCCCCACCGAGCCGGCGACCAGATGGTAGGTGGGATTGGCCGCGGTGTTCTGCACGTACAGGCGGCCGATGGTTTTGAGCAACTCCAGCCCGGCCGCCGCCAGCAGAGCCGGCCCGAGCACCCGGCGCACCGGCATCCGTATGCGGGGCAGCCCGGTCAGCATGCCGGCGGCCAGCACCGTGTTCACCGCGAGGCCGACCAGCAGTCCGACCGTGGCCAGCACCCACCGCGACGGGGTGGCCGCGGTGTCGGCCGCGTCGACCGCCCGGTTCGCCAGGGTCGTCGTCACGTACGCCACCGACAGCGAGGCGGCCAGCAACACGCCCAGCCCGACCAGCACGAGCAGGTCGAGGAGCACCCGCACGACCAGCTTGCCGGGATATTCGGGCAGGTCCCAGATCTTGCGGATGGAGGACCGCAGCACGTCGACCCAGAACCAGCCCGTGATCGGCAGGCCGATGAACGCGACGACGCCCGCGGTGTTACGGGCGTTGCGCCACGTCTGCACGTCGACGGTGGGCAGGTTCTCCGCCGCGTAACGCTCCACCGCACGCAGCACCGCCGGGTCGTCCAGGACGAACCCGAAGACGGCGAAGCCGAGCAGGCCCAGCGAGAACACGGCGAAGAACGCGTAGTAGGTCACGGCCGCGGCCAGGCGGCCGCCGTCGGCCTCGTCGTACCGCAGCCCGGCCCGGACGAGGTGATCCAGCCAGCCGACACGGTGACGCAGTCGCCGCCACGCCACCGCGACCAGCCGCGGGAAGCGTCGGTCCGTCACGCGGCACCGATACCCCGCCGGCCCGGCCGCTACGCCCGTCCGGGGTTAGCGGACCCGCAGCCGGGTAGGCCGTGGGACAGATCTGAAGGGAGTGCGACCATGCCGATCGCGACGATCAACCCGGTCACGGGTGAAGTGCTCAAGACCTTCGACGCGCTCACGGAGGAGCAGATCGATGCCGCCATCGGCCGGTCGCTGACCGGCTTCCGCGAGCTGCGGAGAACCACCTTCGCGCAGCGGGCCGCCTGGATGACCGCAGCCGCCGGCCTGCTCGACGCCGACCGCGACGACGTCGCCGCCCTGATGACCCTCGAGATGGGCAAGACCTTCGCGGCGGCCAAGGCCGAGGTGGCCAAGTGCGCCACCGCCTGCCGCTTCTACGCCGAGCACGCCGAACGCTTCCTGGCCGACGAGCCGGCCGAGGCGTCCGAGGTCGGGGCCGTCCGCGCGTACGCCCGGTACCAGCCGCTGGGGCCGGTGCTGGCGGTGATGCCGTGGAACTTCCCGCTGTGGCAGGCGATGCGGTTCGCGGCGCCGGCCCTGATGGCCGGCAACACCGGACTGCTCAAGCACGCCTCCAACGTGCCGCAGACCGCCCTCTACCTGGGCGAACTGTTCACCCGGGCCGGCTTCCCGGCCGGGGCCTTCCAGACCCTGCTGGTCGGCTCCGACGCGGTGGAGCGCATTCTCACCGATCCCCGGGTACGGGCGGCCACGCTGACCGGCAGCGAGGGGGCCGGCCGATCGATCGCCGCCATCGCCGGCCGCGAGCTGAAGAAGACCGTGCTGGAGCTGGGCGGCAGTGACCCGTACGTCGTCCTGCCGACCGCCGACCTGGACCGGGCCGCCGAGGTCGCCGCCACCGCCCGCTGCCAGAACAACGGCCAGTCGTGCATCGCCGCGAAACGCTTCATCGTGCACACCGACGTCTACGACCAGTTCGTCGACGCGTTCGTGGCGCACATGTCGGCCCTGACCGTGGGCGACCCGATGATGGACACCACCGACGTCGGGCCGCTGGCCACCGAGCAGGGCCGCAAGGACGCCGAGGAGCAGGTCGCCGACGCGGTCGGCCTGGGCGCGACGGTACGGTGCGGCGGCCGCGCCCCGGAAGGTGCCGGCTGGTGGTACCCGCCGACCGTGGTCACCGACCTCACGTCGGCGATGCGCATGTACTCCGAGGAGGTGTTCGCGCCGGTGGCCGGGGTCTACCGGGCCGGGTCCCTCGACGAGGCGATCGAACTGGCCAACGCCACCTCGTACGGGCTCGGGGCGAACGCCTGGACGGCCGACCCGGACGAGCAGCAGCGGCTGATCACCGAGCTGGAGGCGGGCGCGGTCTTCATCAACGGGATGGTGACCTCGTACCCGCAGCTGCCGTTCGGCGGCGTCAAGAACTCCGGGTACGGCCGGGAGCTGTCGTCGGCCGGCATCCGCGAGTTCTGCAACCTCAAGGCGGTCTGGGTCGGCGAAGGCGACAAGGCGGACGTGGACGCGGCCACCGAGTAGCGGCCGCTCCCCCGTCGAACGTCAGCGCAAGGTCCGCAGCAGGGCCGCGAAGCTGGCCGCGTCACACAGATGCGGGAACCGCCCGCCCAGCCGCGCCTGGCCACTGCCCTCAGCGCTGAGCCTCAGCGGCATGGCGTCCGGCCGCGGCTCGCTGTGCGCGGGCGGGCTGAACCAGGACCGGTAGCCGGCGAGCAGCGCGTCGTCGTGCCGGGCGACCGCGAACTGCCGGTACAGCTCCGGTACGCCGCTCAGGTCGCCCGTGTCCAGCTCCCGTGTGGTCTCGGGCGGCTCGGCCGGCGTGTCCTGGAACGTGAGGACCGCCTGGGTGGCGTACGCGGCGGCGAACGTCTCGGCCAGCCGGGCCGACTCGGCGTGCGCGACGATCACCGGAGCCCGGTGCAGGGCCAGGCCGTTGATCAGCACGGCCAGGTCCTCGGCCAGCTGGGTGACGTCGTAGTCGTCGCGGGCCGCGGAGTCGCCGTGACCCGGCAGGTCGACGGCGATGGCGGCGCAGCTGTCGCCGAGCTCGGCGGCGACCGGCCACCACATGGTGCGGTCGTAGAACAATCCGTGCAGCAGGACGACCGGCCGGCCGAAGCGGCCCCAGCGGTCGTAGACGAGCCGGTTCTTCGGAGTTCCGTAGGCGTGGGTGGTGCGGCGGGGCGGTTGCGGGTGCACAGGGAATCGTCTTCCTGGGGGCTGCCGGACACGAGACAGACGCCGCCGGCGTGACAGCCGGGTGCGCGATGGCGTGCGGTGGTGCGGTGAGCAGGGAGGAAGAGCTGCTATACCCGCAGAACGCCCAGCAAACTCAGGTCCGCGTCGGCCGCGGCGGCGACGGTGTGCGACGTACGCAGATCCGGGCACAGTCCCGTCGCATCGACGGCGACCGTGGCGACCAGGGTGACGTCACCGGCCGGACGGGCGCGCGGCGACAGGTAGGCGGTCCAGTCGTCGCCGTGCTCATGCTGGTGGACGGGGTGTCCGCGACGATCTCCGCCTTCCGAGCGGCCGGCCACTGCGGATCGATGATGCA
>NZ_JBEZGQ010000706.1:0-4544 GCF_040650095.1 Actinoplanes sp. NPDC048791
TACGGCATGACGACGATCGCCCAGCAGACGCTGCTCCAGCCGGAGTTCACCCACCGGTCGGCCACCAGGCCGGCTCCGAGCGCGACGAGCGCGTACAGCACGCTGCCGAGCAGCGACGCGAGCGAACCCATCGTCGCGCGTTCCCGGTCGGTGAACTCCCGCTGGAGCAGCGTCTGCTGGGCGATCGTCGACATGCCGTAGGCCGGTGAGCCCAGCAGCACCGGCGAGAACACCGTCGGCTTGACCAGCGCCACGACGTTCGCCACGGTGTCGAACAGCTCACCGGACAGCAGAGTGCGGGTCGCGCCCAGCCGGCCGATCACCCAGCCACTGACGCGGAAGCCGGCGAAGGCCACGGCGTGGCCGAAGGTCCGCCACAGGCCCAGCGCCCAGAGCGGCCACAGCCCGGCCACGAAAACCGGCGACAACTGCGCCGCGCTCTCGCTGCTGTAGCGAAGAGCCGACACCAGGGTCATCCGGCGGAGCACCGGATTGCGGCGGATGCCGCGCAGGGCCGACCCGAGATGCACCAGCACGGTCGACTCCAGCGGGCCGTGCACCCGCGGTTCCCGGACCCGCCAGGCGATGAGGACACACAGGACCTGCGGCACGACGGACAGCACGACCACGCCGCGCAGGGACCATGCGCCACCGACCACGCCACCCACGGCCGCCGCCAGGGCCAGCGCGAGCTGGAACATCGAGTTCACCCGGCCCGAGTGCCGGGGGAACTCGTCCTCCCGGCCGGCTTCGAGCAGCGTGTCGTAGAGCAGAGACTCGTTGTTGCCGCTCCACAGTGCGGTGGCCAAGCCCTCCAGCACAACGGCAGCCAGGAGGAGGCCGTAGCCCGGAGCGGCTGCGTACCCGACGTGGGCGGCCACCATGACAACGGCACCGGCGATCATGGTGCCGCGCCGGCCGAGGCGGTCGGAGAGCACCCCGGTCGGGACCTCGAACGCCGCCGAGGACAGCATCTTCACCGCCAGGAGGCTGGCGGCGGCGGTGTACGAGCCGGTGACCTGCGCGAAGTAGATGACCATGATGGGCCCGTACAGGCGGAAGTCGCCGCAGAAGTTGAACCAGCTCAGCAGGCGGACGTTGCGGGGGACAGGACGATCAGCGGATTGCGGACGTGCGGACACAGCGGAACTCCCGGAGAGGCGAACGGAGACGCCAGACAGCGCCACGGGCCGGTGACAGGTGTCACCTCGCCCCCGGCGACCGGGATGGGTGCTGCGTTGCTACCCGCGCGGCTCTAGCAGCCGGCGACCGCGGTCACCAAGGGGCGAACGGAAGCTCCGGACATCGTGGTGGCCATCAGTGCTCCTCTTCCTCTGGCGAACCGTCGTAACGCCGCAACTTTAGCGGCTCATTCCACTTCGGCGAGCAACCGGCGGGCCGCCGCCTCGTCGGCGGCGGCCACCAGCACGTGCACCCCCTGCAGTTGCAACTGTGGCTCCTGCCCGCCGGCGTCGTCGGCCGCCGAGGCTGCCCGGAGACCGTGGCTGCGCAGCAGGCCCACGATCAGCTCCGCCTCGGTGCGGCTGCCGACGACCGCGACGGACACAGCGGCGCGGTCCATCACGCCTCCTGACCGGCGGGCACGGCCACGGCGGCGGCCCGCGCGCGGGCGATCTGCGCGTCGAGGTCGCGCAGGGCCGGGAAGACGGCCTCGGAGAACGTCGGGAACGGCTGGATGACGTCGAGCAGCACCGGCACCGGAGTGCCCGTACGGATCGCCAGCGTCACCTGCTGGAGCCACTCGCCGGCCTCGGGCCCCAGGGCGCAGGCCCCGGTGATCCGCTCGCCGTCCGACACCAGAGTGAGGAAGCCCGGCTGGGTGTCGTAGGCGCGGGTGTAGGTCGACGTCCGGGGGACACCGCTGAGCTGGATCGTGGCGGTGAAGTCGCCCTCAGCCGCGCCGACCGCGGCCGCCTGCGGGTCGCAGAAGATCACCCGGGGCACGGCCTCGTAGTGCGCCTCGCGCGGCCCGCCGAGGATGTTCGACGCGACGACCCGGCCCTGGTACTCGCCGACGTGGGTGAGCAGCCACAGCCCGGTGACATCCCCGATGGCCCAGAGGTCCGGCCCGGCGGAGAGCCGGCTGTCGACGGCGATCCCGCGGGGGTCCGGCGTGATGCCGACCGTCTCGAGCCCGATATCGCTGACCCGCGGCCGCCGGCCGGTGGCGACGAGCAGGCGGTCACCGCGCACCTCGGAGCCGTCCGCGAACGCCAGCACGTACTCGTCGCCGTCGAGCCGGGCGGCGGTCGGCGCCTGGCCGAGCCGCAACTCGATGCCGTCGGCCCGCAGGACCTCCGCCACCTGGTCACCGAGAGCCCGCGGCTCCCGTGGCAGCAGGTGGTCGCCGCGCTGCACGAGCGTGACGGACCCGCCGAGCCGGGTGACCGCCTGCGCCATCTCGACACCGATCGCCCCGCCGCCGAGCACCAGCAGCCGCCGCGGCACCTCGGTGAGGCCGGTGACCTCCCGGTCCGTCCACACCCCGGGCAGTTCGGACAGCCCGGGCAGCGATGGGAACGCGGGATCGGAACCGGTGGCGACCACGACGTGCCGGGCGGTGTACGTCGTCCCGTCCACCTCGACCGCACCCGGCCCGGCCAGCCGGCCCCGGCCGCGGATCACCTCGATCCCGGCACCGCGCGCCCACGCCACCTGGCCGGCGTCGTCGTAGTTCGACACCATGAAGTCACGCCAGGCCAGTGCCGACTTCACGTCGACGGTCCCGGTCACGGCCTCCTTGGCGCCGGGGGCGTTACGGGCCCCCGCCAGCGCCTCCCCGGGCCGCAGCAGAGTCTTGGACGGAATGCAGCCCCAGTACGAGCACTCGCCGCCGAGCAGCTCCCGTTCGACCATGGCCACGCGCAGCCCACCCGTTGCCAGCGCCGCGGCGCAGTGCTCCCCGGGCGCGCCGGCCCCCAGCACGATCACGTCGAAGCCGGTGCTCATCGCGGCGCCCCCTCCAGCGCGGCGGTGGCGTCCCGGTACGCCTCTTCCGCGCTCCGGCCCTGCTGGCGGGCGACGACGAAGGCCGCGTACCAGTCCCACCAGTGATGTTTCGGTGCGGTCGGCTCGTACCGGCCGTGGTTGTCCTCGGCCTCACGCAGAAGCTCGGCCAGCGCTGCGACGTCCATCAGGTGCCCTCCGTGTCCGTTGCGGAACCGGCTCGCCGCCGGTCACTTCACTCTCGCCCGGCCCGGCCCGGGCTCGCGCCCGGGAAACCCACTGGTCGCCGGGCCCCCGTACTGTTGCTCAGACCCGGCCCGGCAGCCGGTCGGTGAGCTCCTGGAGCAACCAGCGGTTGCCGTCGGGGTCCTCGAACGTCGCGTAGGAGGCGTAGGAGCGGCGCTCGGGGTCCGGCCCGGCGGCGTGGGCGGCGGGGTCGGCGACAAAACCGCCACCGAGGCTGCCGCCGGCGTCGTGGAAGATCTCGCTGACCGGTGCGCCCTGGGACACGAGTTGCGCGTGGGCGACCTCGATGTCGTCGACCGCGAGCAGCAGCCCACCGTTCTGGCCCGGCTGGGCAGTGGTGACGCCGGTGCCCAGGATGATCGAGGCGGTCGACCCGGGCGGGGTCAGCTGCACGGCGTGGTAGCCGCCACCGGGATCGATGTCGGCGTCGAGCCGCCACCCCAGCCCGAGATAGAAGTCCCGGGCGCGGGCCGCGTCGGCGACCGGAAGAACGGCGACCTCGAGCCGGTACGCCACGGTGGTGCCGGCGGGGCCGGCGGCCTGCGGTTCGCCGCTGACATGGGTGCTGCTGGTCATGATGACCTCCTTGGACCGAATTGCTGACAGCCCGAAGTCTTCTTGCCCGGCACCCTGGTCGCGCCCGTGTGAGGCACTGGTATGACCCCGGGCCCCGGGCACCCGGGGTCAGCGCGTCTGGAGATCCACCTGGATGCTGTCGGAGTCGGGCACGATCCGTACCCCGGCCCGGGGGTCGGCCGCCGCCACCAGATACCACCGGTCGTTCTTGCGGGTCAGCGCCAGGAGCCCCCGGTACTCGTGCTTGAACTTGGTGTCCGCACCCGCCCCGGCGAGGTGGGTGACCCCCGCTCCGGCCAGGCCGAGGTCGTCCTCGGAGTGGATCACGACGCGGGGGATGGTGCCCGGATCTCCGGCCGCGAGCCGGGCGGAGTAGAAGCCGCAGATCTCGCCGAGCACGGACAGGATCGCTATCCCGAGGACACCGACGAGCAGCAGGCGGCCGCGCCGGCCGATCAGCGCCAGGACCGGTACGTGGGGATTGTCCCCGTGCAGCCAGACGAGGGCCATCGCGCACAGCAGCATGCCGCAGGTGCCGGTCGCCCGCAGGACCTGCGGCAGGAGACTGCCGGAAGGCGCGGTGACGCCCGTCAGCAGGACGAACAGCACCATGGCGGCGAGGACGGCGGCGGTCGCGGCCCGCGGCCGGTCGGCGTGCAGCCGCTTCACCGCCTGGAACGCGGGCACCGCCGCCGACGCGATGAGGAAGGCGATGATCGCCAGCCAGAGCAGCAGGCGGCCCTCGGACTCCCGCG
>NZ_JBEZGQ010000707.1:0-4539 GCF_040650095.1 Actinoplanes sp. NPDC048791
CCGCGGCGGCGTTGGCCCGGCCGGCGTTGCGCGTGGCCACGACTCCGGCCAGCGACGCGAGCAGGGTGAGCAGCACCAGCGTCGCCACCGCCACGGCCGACAACCGCCGGGCCCGGCGGTGGTACCGGACGTCCTCGCCCTCCAGCTCGTCCTTGCTCACCCCGTGCATCGGGGCGGCGAGCTGGGCGATCGCGTCGCGGAAGCGGATGTGCTGCAAGCTCAGGTGTACGTCATCACGAGCCCAGCGCAGGTCAAGGTAAAGCGGTTCCTCGGTGAACACGCCCCGCAGCGCGGCCGGCACCGCCGTGGAATCGGCGGTGAAGTTCCGGGCGCCGGCGTCCCAGCGCCACTCGCCGTCGGTCACCACCGGAAGGATGCGGTCCGGTGACTTGGTCGCCACCCAGTGCTCGATCTCCCGGTTCACCCACGGTGAGCTCGCCGCCTCGGGCGAGGCCAGCAGCACGAAGTACTTGGAGCCGTCCAGGGCCTGCTGGATGGAACTCCACAGCGCGGGCGTCACGGCCAGCCCGGTCTGGTCCCGGAAGATCCACAGGGCGCGGCGCCGGTGCCACGGCTTGGCCAGCCGGTGCAGGCCCCGCTGGACCGCGGGGGCGAGACGCCCGTCGGCGGCATGGCTGTAGGAGATGAACCCGTCGAACGGCATGACTGTCCCCGTAATCCGCTTGATTGACGGGGACCGATTCTCCACGTGACCGGCGTACCGGTAAAGCGGTCGGGCCGGGCGCCCTCGGGGACGCCCGGCCTCATCCGTGTCGCGGTCCGATCAGAGCTTGCCCCAGAGCTGGTTGGCGGTGGCGGCACAGTCCCAGAGCTGCAGCGCGGCGCCGTTGCTGCCGACCCAGTCCTTGATGTCCACACACCGGCCGGACGAGACGTTCACCAGGGTTCGGGCGGAGGTGAGGGTGAACCGCTGCACCGGGTTGGCGTTGCAGTCGGCCAGCTGGATGCGGGTGCCGTTGGCCAGGGCGCCGCCGGCCGGGTCCATGCACTTGCCCATCGCGCGCAGGGTGCCGTCGGACTGGAACGCCCACTTCTGCGCGTCGCTGCCGTTGCACTCCCACGTCTGCAGGAGCGCGCCGGCGTTCGCCACGCCGCCCGGGATGTCGATGCAGCGGCCGCTGAAGGTCGACTGCAGCATCGTGGCGCCGGTGGCCGGCGGCGTGGTGGTCGGCGGGTTGGTCGTCGGGGGTACGCCGGGGTCGCAGTCGTTGGTGCTGACGACGTTGTCGGCGTGCGCGGTGCCCGCGGACCGATAGCCGTTGATCGCCGCGGTGGCCTGCGCCGGGCTCAGCACCTGCTTCTTGGCGTGGTAGACGTAGTCGACCGACTGCAGCCAGGTGCTGGTGCCACCGGCGTGCCCGGCCAGGTCGATGAACCACTGGTTGAAGTCGATCGACATGTTCTGCCGCGGGTAGACCTTGCCCGAGTGGTCACCGACCAGCGCGCCGTCGATGTAGTACTTCACGTGTCCACCGGAGACGGTCGCCATCACGTCGTGCCAGCCGTTGATGCTGCGGGCCTGCTGGCTGTGCTGGTTGTCGGCGTACCAGGGGTCGGCGACGTAGGTGTACCAGGAGGTCTGGTAGTTGATCGGGCCCGCCTCGCCCCAGCCGCCGTTCGGCAGATACTCGGAGAAGTCCAGCTCGGAGTAGGTCGGATCCATCGGGGCGGCCAGCGGGGAGATCGTGTAGAAGGTCTGGTTCACGTGGTCGCCGTCGGAGCCGCTCGCCGGGGCGTCCGAGAACTTGATCCGGGCCAGGTAGGTGCCCTCGAAGAACCGCCGGTTGCTCTGCGAGAACTCGGCGTGCGACGTACCGCCGGCGGTGCCGTCGGTGACCGCCTTGAGCTGGGCGACCTTCTGCCCGTCGACGGTGGGGAAGGAAACGTTGTCGGCGAGCCACCGGGCGCCGGCCACGCCGGGGCCGCCGGAGTTGCTCCGGATGCTCCAGCCGCGCTGGCCCAGCGCCGCGTCGGTGCGCGAGGCGTAATTGAAGTCGTCGAAGAGCACGCCGCAGCCGGCGGCGGCACTGCTGCTCGGCGCGGCGGCGATGCCGATGCCGGTGAGGGCCGCGGCGGTCGCGGCGATGGTCGCACCGAGGGCGACCTTGCGGGTTGACGTCAGACCCATGGGGGGTGGGCTCCTTCGGGTGAGAGGCGCCGGCGGGTGATGGGGGTGCCCGCCGGGATACTGCGCGGCCGGTGGCTTCCCACCGAACTGACCAGTGGTCAGTAAATCGACCGCCCGAGTACCGTCGTCCATGCCAGTGGTCTACGTCAATACCTGCTGGTGCCGGTTTCCTCTTTGCACGCCACTACGTACTCGACAGGACACGCACTGAACCGCGACACTGTCCGAGGCAGACCACTGGACAACTTCTGTGGGGGACGCGGTGCGGCGTGCTGAGGTACGGGACAGACTGCGCGAGCTGATCGACACCCGCGCCCCCGGCGACCCGATGCCCTCGGAACGGTCCCTCTGCGAGCACCTCGGCGTCTCGCGGCCGACCGTACGGGCCGCCATCGACGACCTGGCCCGCGACGGCCTGCTGGTCCGCCAGCACGGCCGGGGGACGTTCACCAGTCCACAGAAGATCTCCCAGGAGATCCCGGCGGCGTCGGGCCTGCCCGTCCCCCCGGCCGACGGCGACTGGCTCAGCGAGGTGCTGGAGTTCCGCACCGAGTCGGCGGGCGCCCGGCTCGGCCAGCGACTGCACGTCTCCCCCGGCGACGACCTGCTCTACGTGAAGCGCCGGCGGATCGTCGACGGCGAGCCGATGGCCCTCGAAGAGATCAGGCTGCCCGCGGCGCTGGTCCCCGGCATCACCGCGGACGACTTCGTCTCCGGCTCGCTGTACAAGCTGCTCCGCGAGCGCCACCGGGTGGATCCGACGGACGCGGTGCAGACGATCGCGCCGACGGTCACCGACGCGGGCGAGGCCCGGCTGCTGGGGGTGCCGCCGTACTCACCGGCTCTGCTCTTCGAACGCACCGCCCGCGACGGCGCGGGCCGGGTCATCGAGTTCACGCGCTCGATCTACCGCGGGGACCGCTACCAGATCACCAGCCACCTGAAGCTCGGACCGAACTCGGGCTGACCCCGCCTCAGGGGGTGTAGACGACGGCCATCCGGGTGAGTTCGCCGTTCTCGGTGGCGACGGCGACCATGGACTCCTTGTTGAGCTTGAACCACCCGGCGAACTCGCGCTGCGTCATCGGGCACGTCCCGCCCTTCTCGGGTGCGTCGATGCACACGTCCCCGTTGGCGTCCTCCCACGTGTAGTACTTCACCGACGCCGCGATCGGGACGGTGACCTTGGTGTGGCTCTCCTCGGTCACGTACTCGGCGTGGACGCACCGGCCGTCCGTACGCTTGATCTTGAAGGCGCGGCAGTACGCGTCGCCGGTCATGAAGATGATCGGCTCCACGACGGCGGACGCGTTCTCCGGGTCGTAGGTGTGCAGCTTGACCACCGACGTGGTGCTGCCCTGGGTGAGGTCGGCGAACCGGGGCTGCGGCACGGGCTTCCTGCTCGCCGCCGGCGCCGACGAGGCGGGCACCGGCGGGGGCGAGGCCGAGACCTCCGGCGGGTTGGTGCCGCATCCGCCGGCCACGAGCACCAGCACCACGGCGAGCAGTCTGCGCTTCACAGTTTCACGACCTCCGCGTGGGCGAACGCGGCCCGGGCGTCGCCGCTGATGACGTCGTCGATGACGCCGAACGTGACCCGGCCGGACGCGAGGGACGCCTGGTCGAGCCGGGTGGTGAGGAGGGCTGCGCCCGCCACCGAGACGGTGGCCTGGTCGTCCCGTACGAGAATCTCGACCGGGCGGGTGCCGCCCAGCTCCGTACCGGTGAGCGCGGCCTTCACCTCGCCGGTGACGCCGTCCTGAGTGTCCACGCCCAGCCGGACCTCGGTCTCGCAGACCGACACCAGGTAGGCCTTCGCGCCGGCGACGCGGAACCAGATCACCGCGCACGCCCCCGGGGTGAGGATCGCCGCGTCGACGGTGATCGCCTGGTCCCCGGCGAACGTCTCTGACGGCCCCTGGCAGCGGTACACCGGCGACATCCCGGTCCGGGCCTCGAGCCGGTCCTTGGCGAAGACGCACCGCCCATCGGGGTCGGTGCGCGTGTCCCGCCACTGGCCGGGCCGGTCGAGGCGGTCGACGATCGCCAGGCCACCCGCGGCCCGCTGCCAGGACGGCGCGGGAACCGGACCGTCACCGGACGAGGAACCGGCCTGCGTGTTCGTCGCCAGGCCCAGCCGGGGCAGCACCTGGGCGGTGACCAGGCCCGTCACGGCCAGGGCCAGCACGGCCGCACCGGCCAGGACCATCCGCCGGGTCCGGCCCGCTCGCGCGCCGCGCCGGGAGATCCGGTGGGTGCGCTGCGCGGCTGTCGCCACCTCCAGCAGCTCCGGGCGGATCGGCTCGGTCTTCGCGTCGGCGCCCAGATCCAGCAGCAGGTCGAGCAGCTCGTGCGCGGTCGGCCGTTCCGCCGGGTCCTTGGCCAGCGGC
>NZ_JBEZGQ010000708.1:0-4539 GCF_040650095.1 Actinoplanes sp. NPDC048791
CAGCCGGTAGCCGCCCGCGACCTGCGCCAGATCACCGGCCGCGGCGAGGATCCGGCGCAACCGCGAGACCAGGGCCTGCAGGGCATGAGCGGCGCCGGCCGGTGGATCCTCGGCCCAGATCGCGTCGACCAGGACCCCGGGTTCGACCGCTCGACCGCCGGTCAGCGCCAGCCGCACCACCAGAGCTTGCAGCCGTGCGCCCGCGACCGGCAGCACGGCGTCACCGCGGGACAGCCGGAAGGCGCCGAGCAGCGCGACGCGAAGCCCCCCGCCCTCGTCCATCACCTGATCTTCGCGCGGGCCTCCGGAAGTCCCCAAATCGGCGCATGTGAGCGCCATGTGCGCCCGGTGTGAGCGCCCGGCCGCAAGCTCGGTCCCGGACGGATCACCACCACGACCGACGGAGGCACCGGATGAGTCAGTTGAATGCCGCGGACCAGGGCTGGGTCCGCTCCTGGAGCGCCTCGCCCCAGGCGCCCGGCGCGTCGGTCTCGGCCCTCGAGCCGTTCGCCGACGCCACCCTGCGCCAGGTGGTGCGGCTCAGCGGCGGCGGGCGCCGGGTGCGCGTCCGCTTCACCAACGAGTACGGAACCACCCCGCTGACCATCGGCGCGGCACGGCTGGGACTGGCGGCTCCCGGCGGGGCGATCGAGCCGGGCAGCGACCGCGAGCTGACCTTCGCCGGGCTTCCGAACGCCGACGTCCCGGCGGGCGCCCCGATCCTCAGCGACCCGGTGGACCTGCCCCTGGCGGCCCTCTCCCAGCTGTCGATCAGCCTGTATCTGCCCGGCCGGGTGGAGACCTGCACCAGTCACGGCTCGGACCTGGACGGCGGCTGGTCCATCCCCGGGGACGCCGTGGCCGCGCCCGCCTTGCCCAGCACCGCCGTGCCACTGCCTGCCCAAGGCCTCATCTCGGCGGTCGAGGTGCTTCCCGACGGCCCGGCCACGGCCGTTGTCACCCTCGGCGACTCCCTCACCGACGGCGCCGGCTCGACGCCCGACACCGGGCACCGGTGGCCGGACCTGCTGGCCGGTCGCCTCGCCGGGCGGGACGGGCCCGCGGTGCACGTCTGCAACCAGGGCATCAGCGGGAACCGGGTGCTCAACGACGGCTTCGGCGCCTCGGCCCTGGCCCGCTTCGACCGCGACGTGCTGGCGACACCGGGTCTCAGCCACGTGGTGGTCCTGGAAGGCTCGAACGACCTCGCCATCTCGTTCGCCCCGCGCGACGACGGGCCGCTGGCCGAGTTCCTGGCCATGTTCCCCGGTGCGCCCGTGACCGCGGACGACCTCATCGCGGGCTACCACCAGCTCATCGCCCGGGCGCACAGCCGCGGCATAAAGATCTACGGCGCGACGCTCATGCCGTACGGGGGTTCGGACGTCTTCGCCCCGGCGGGGGAGAGTGCGCGGCAGGCGGTCAACGGCTGGATCCGTACCGGTGGCGGTTTTGACGCCGTGCTGGACTTCGACGCCGTCTGGCGGGATCCCGGCGATCCGGCCCGGCTCCGGGACGAGTTCGACGCGGGCGACCACCTGCACGGCAACGACGCCGGTTACCGGGCCCTGGCGGACTCCGTCGACCTGGCGCTGTTCGCATGAGGCGCGCCGTGCACGACGTCGTGATCGCGGGCGCCGGCCCGGTCGGCCTGTTCCTCGCGTGCGAGCTCGGTCTCGCGGGCTGCTCGGTCCTGGTGCTCGAACGGGACGCGGAGCCGGAATCGCCGTGGAAGGCGATGCCGCTGGGTATGCGGGGACTGTCCGTCACGTCGGTCGAGGCCTTCTACCGGCGCGGGATGCTGCAACCGTTGCTGACCGCGTCGGGGGTGCACCACGATCCCGGCGCGGACCCGGACGCCGACGAGGCACCGCCGCCGCGCGGCGTGGGCCACTTCGCCGGCATGATGCTCGACCCGGCCGAGGTCGACACCACCGCCCTGCCGTTCCGGCTGCCCGGCCCGGCGATGCAGGGCGTCATGACGAGCCTGGAAGCGGTCGGGACGGTGCTGGCCGAGCGGGCCGCCGAACTCGGCGTGGAGATCAAGCGCGGCGTCTCGGTCTCCGCTGTCACCCAGGACGCGGACGGTGTGCTCGTCCAAGCCGGCGACCACGAGTACGCGGCCCGCTGGCTCGTCGGCTGCGACGGCGGGCGCAGCACCGTACGCGGCCTCGCGGGTTTCGACTTCATCGGCACCGAGCCGCAGTTCACCGGCTACCTCATGCTCGCCACCGTGGCCGACCCGGAGCTGCTGGGTCCGGGCTTCAACCTGACGCCGACCGGCATGTACCTGCGGATGGCCGTACCGGGGCACCTCGGCGTGATGGACTTCGACGGCGGCGCGTTCGATCGTTCCCGGCCGCCGACCCGCGAGCATCTGCAGGCGGTGCTGCGCCGGGTCTCCGGCACCGAGGTGACGGTGAGCGACGTGCGGTTCGCCTCCACCTTCACCGACCGGGCGATGCAGGCGACGACCTACCGCCGGGGACGGGTCCTGCTCGCCGGGGACGCCGCGCACATCCACTCGCCGCTGGGCGCGCAGGGCCTCAACCTGGGCCTCGGCGACGCCCTGAACCTCGGGTGGAAGCTCGCCGCGACCGTGCACGGGCACGCGCCGGACGGGCTGCTCGACACCTACACCAGCGAGCGCCATCCGATCGGCGCCGCGGCCCTGGACTGGACCCGGGCCCAGGCGGCGGCCATGCGGCCGGACCCGCACAGCCAGGCGGTCCAGGCCCTGATCCGCGACCTGATCGGCACCCGGGACGTGACGACCTACGTGTACGGCAAGCTGTCGGGCTCGGCCATCCGGTACGACCTCGGCAGCGATCAGCCCCTGGTCGGCCGCAACGCCCCGGAGTTCCGGCTCCGGGACGGCACCCGCCTCGGCGACCTGCTGCGGGACGGACACGGCGCCGTCCTCGATTTCAGCCCCGGCCAGTCCCTGGCCGAGCCGGCGCGCCGCTGGCATAGCCGGCTGCGCTATGCGGCCGGGCCGGCGCGCAACGATCTCGGCCTGGGCGCCGTGCTCGTGCGGCCGGACGGCACCGTCGCCTGGGTGGGTGACCGTGACCCTGAGCGGAAGGCGTTCGAGCGGGCCGCGACCCGCTGGTTCGGGACCCCGGCGAACGGAGCCGCGCGGTAGCGTGGACGCGGCAGTCTAGGCTGGCGCGGACCTGCGACCTGTACCGTCCGATTCGGAGAGTGGCACGTGGCGAGCGACGAGCAACAGCACCCCAAACTGGACACTTCGGTGCCCCAGACCGCCCGGATCTGGAACTACCTGCTGGGCGGCAAGGACAACTTCGCCGTGGACCGGGCGGTCGGCGATCAGATCCTCGTCGGCCAGCCCGCGCTCGCCGAGAACGCCCGGCTCAGCCGCGCGTTCCTGGCCCGGGCGGTGCGCCACCTGGCCGGCGAGGCCGGGGTGCGCCAGTTCCTCGACATCGGCACCGGACTGCCCACCGCCAACAACACCCACGAGGTCGCCCAGTCGGTCGCCCCCGACAGCCGCATCGTCTACGTCGACAACGATCCGCTGGTGCTCGCGCACGCCCGGGCCCTGCTCACCAGCAAGCCCGAGGGCGTCACCAGCTACCTCGACGCCGACATGCACGACATGGATCTGGTGCTGCGCGAGGCGGCCAAGACGCTGGACTTCTCCCAGCCGGTCGCGGTCCTGTTCATGGGCGTGCTCGGCCACGTCGAGGACGACGCCGAGGCCCAGGCCATGGTCGGCAAGGCGCTGGCCGCGGTGCCGTCGGGCAGCTACCTCGCCCTGTACGACGGCACCGACATCAGCCCCGAGGTCGTCGAGGCGGCCCGGCTCTGGAACCAGTCCGCCGCGCTGCCGTACCACCTGCGCAGCCCGGCCCGTCTGGCCCAGCTCTTCGACGGCCTGGAGCTGGTCGAGCCGGGCCTGGTCTCGGTCACCCGGTGGCGGCCGGAAGCCGAGGCACCCGAGATCGACCAGTACGGCGCGGTCGGCCGCAAGCCGTAAGGTCCGGCGTTCAGTCCCCGCAGCGATTGCCGTCGATGCGGCAGTCCTGCGGGGTCGCGTCGATCAGCGTCGCGCCCTGCACCTCGAAGGCCAGCTCGACCGAGCCGCCCGCCGGCACCCGGGAGGTCGTGGCGTCCGGTGTGAACGTCCACACCGAGCCGTCCTGCGCCGCGGTCGCGCCGCTGACCCGGGAAACCCGCAGCGTCGACCGAGGCAGTGTCACCGTCACCGTCCAGCCGTCCTTGGCGCTCGTCCCGGGGTTGGCCACCGTGACCGCCATCCGGTAGCCGAGCAGTCCGGCCGTGACCGACGACGTCCGGTACGACGCGGTCAGCGGGACCGGAGCGTTCTCGGTGATCGGCACCTTGGCCGACACCGACGGCGCCGGCCTGGTCGTCGCCGTCGCGGAACCGCTCCGGGCGCTGCTCGGCGTCGGGGTCGTGCCCAGCGCCCCGGGAGTCGTCGTCAGGGCGACGCTCGGCTGCGCCGCCTGCGATGCCACGCCGGGCAGGGCGGCCGCGCGGTCGGGTGGCGGCGTG
>NZ_JBEZGQ010000709.1:0-4529 GCF_040650095.1 Actinoplanes sp. NPDC048791
AGCGGGGCAGGTCGAGCAGGTCGCCCTCCAGGCCGGACCGGGCGGCCCGCCACATCGCGGCGCGGTGCAGCGGTGGCCGGATCACCTGGATCGGCCGGCCCGCGCGGTAGTCCTGCCGGGCCCGTAGCACGAGCCCGCGGAACAGGCCGGCCAGCAGCACCACGGTGTCGGCGTCCGGGCTGGAGTCGGTGACCCGCAACTCCACGGTCGGCAGGTGGGCCGAGGGCCGGACGTCGAAGTAGACCATCTTCGGGTCGGTGATCGTGCCCGAGGCGATCAGGTCGGCCACCAGGGCGTCGTGGTCGGCGGCGGAGGTCACCACGCCGCTGTCGCCGGCGGTCGGCCAGCGCAGCCAGACCAGCGAGCGGACGCTGGCGTAGCCGCTGTCCTCACCCATCCAGTAGGGCGAGCTGGCGGAGAGCCCGAGCAGCACCGGGAGGGCCGGGGCGACCCGTTGGGCGACCGACACCGCCTCGTCGCGGTCGGGGATGCCGACGTGCACCTGGGCGCCGCAGATGAGCTGCTCCCGGGCCAGCATCTGGTATTCGTCGAGCATCCGGCGGTACCGCGAGGTGGGGGTGACCGGCAGGGAGTCGAGGTCGACCAGCGGGACCGTGCCCGCGGCGACCAGGCCGAGGCCGAGCGACTCGGCGACACCGATGGCCCGGCGGCGCAGCGACACGATCCCGTCGCGCAGCTCGTCCAGGGTGGCCGCCACCGGGGTGTTCGTCTCCACCACCGACCGGTGCAGCTCGGCCGAGAAATGCGCCTCGTCGAGCTGGTCGAGCACCTCCGGGGCCCGGGGCACGAGCTCCCGGGTCTTGAGGTCGACGACGTGCAACTCCTCCTCGACACCGAGGGTGAGCTCGGTGCCGGTGCTGCTGTCCGCCTCCTTCGCGCCGTCGTCCTCCGAGACCCTGAGTGACTCCGTCATGCCTGCGACCGCCTATGTCCTCGTCCGTTGTCCGGAGCCTTGCCAGCTCATGTACCGAACCTGTGACGTGCCCATTTCCGGCGCCGACCAAGCATGACGATCCTGACACCCCGATGCTCGCCCGCCCACCGCCCGATGCTCGCAAGCCCGCCGCGGCGTGCGCGTTCGTGCTCGCGGCTGCGCGAAAAACCGGTTCACTGCGCCCGAGCGCGCTTGTGCTTGTGCAATTACTCACCGGTGCTATGGCGCCCGGTGGCGCGCCCCCTACTCTCCGGACACCATTAACGAACGTTCGAGCGCAGGCGTTCGATGACGCATCACCTCAGGGGAGGCAGTCGTGACAATGGCCGGCGAGAAGTACGTCTACGATTTTGCGGAAGGTCATCGGGGGCTCAAGGAGCTGCTCGGCGGCAAGGGTGCGAACCTGGCCGAGATGACCCGCCTGGGCCTGCCGGTGCCGGCCGGATTCACGATCACCACCCGGGCCTGCCAGGCCTACCTGGCGACCGGCAGCAACCCCGCCGGGCTGGCCGAAGAGATCGACGAGCATCTTGCCGCACTGGAGTCCACGATGGGCCGGCGGCTCGGCGATCCGGCTGATCCGCTGCTGGTCTCGGTGCGTTCCGGGGCGGCCTTCTCGATGCCCGGCATGATGGAGACGGTGCTCAACGTCGGGCTCAACGACGCCAGCGTGGTCGGGCTCGCGGCGCAGGCCGGCGGCAACGACCGGTTCGCCTGGGACTCGTACCGGCGGCTGATCCAGATGTTCGGCAAAACGGTCTGCGACGTACCCGGCGAGGAATTCTCCGCGGCCCTGGACGAGGCCAAGAACAACCGCGGCGCGACCGATGATCTGCATCTGGACGCCGATGATCTGCGGGCCCTGGTGGATCGCTACAAATACATTTTCGCCAAGCACACCGGCTACGACTTCCCGCAGGATCCGCGCGAGCAGATGGAATTGGCGATGGCCGCCGTGTTCCGTTCCTGGAATGCCGAGCGGGCGGTTCTCTACCGCCGCCAGGAACGCATTCCGGCGGATCTGGGCACGGCCGTGAACGTGGTCGCGATGGTCTTCGGCAACCTCGGCGCGGACTCCGGCACCGGCGTGGCGTTCACCCGCGACCCGGCCAGCGGCGCCCAGGGCATCTACGGCGACTACCTGGCCAACGCCCAGGGTGAGGACGTCGTGGCCGGCATCCGCAACACCGTCCCGCTGCAGGAGCTGGCCACCCTCGACCCCCGCTCGTACGAGGAACTGCTTCAGATCATGGCCAAGCTGGAGGGCCACTACCGGGACCTGTGCGACATCGAGTTCACCATCGAGCGCGGCAAGCTGTGGATGCTGCAGACCCGGGTCGGCAAGCGCACCGCCGGCGCCGCCTTCCGGATCGCCGCCCAGCTGGTCAACGAGGGCATGATCGATCGGGACGAGGCGCTGCGCCGGGTCTCCGGGGCGCAGCTGGCCCAGCTGATGTTCCCGCGCTTCGACCTGGGCGGCGACCCGGTCGCGCTGGTCAAGGGCATCGGCGCGTCACCCGGTGCGGCGGTCGGCCGGGCCGTCTTCAGCGCGGCGCGGGCCGTCGAGCTGGCCGCCGCCGGTGAGCAGGTCATTCTGGTGCGGCGGGAGACCAACCCGGAGGATCTGTCCGGCATGATCGCCGCCCAGGGCATCCTCACCGCCCGGGGCGGCAAGACCAGCCACGCGGCCGTGGTGGCCCGCGGCATGGGCCGTACGTGCGTCTGCGGCGCCGACTCGCTGGAGATCACGGCGGACCGCTTCACCGTGGCCGGCCGGACGGTCGCCGAGGGGGACGTGATCTCGGTGGACGGCACCACGGGCTGCGTCTACCTGGGCGCGGTGCCGGTGCGCCCGTCCGAGGTCGTGCAGTACTTCGAGGGCACGCTGACCCCGCAGGAGACCGAGGATCCGCTGGTCGAGGCCGTACACGAGATCATCTCGCACGCCGACGCCGCGCGGACGCTGGCCGTGCGCACCAACGCCGACACCGCCGACGACGCGGCCCGGGCCCGGCGCTTCGGCGCCGAGGGCATCGGCCTGTGCCGGACCGAGCACATGTTCCTCGGCGACCGGCGCGAGCTGGTCGAGCGGCTGATCCTGGCCGCGACGCCCAGCGAGCGGGCGGACGCGCTGGCCGCGTTGCTGCCGTTGCAGCGGGCGGACTTCGTGGACCTGTTCCGGGCCATGGACGGGCTGCCGGTGACCGTACGGCTGATCGACCCGCCGCTGCACGAGTTCCTGCCGTCGCTGGAGGAGCTCGCGGTCAACGTGGCGGTGGCCCGGGAACGCGGCGAGGACCACGCCGAGGACGCCGAGCTGCTCGACGCCGTCCGCCGGATGCACGAGCAGAACCCGATGCTCGGCCTGCGCGGCGTACGCCTGGGCCTGGTCATTCCCGGCTTGTTCGCGATGCAGGTCCGGGCGATCACCGAGGCCGCCGTGCAGCTGGCCGGCGAGGGCCTGGACCCGCACCCGGAGATCATGGTGCCGCTGGTCGGCGCCGTGCAGGAGCTGGAGACGGTCCGCCGCGAGTGCGAGCAGATCGTGGCCGAGGTCGTCGCCGGCAGCGGCGTCCGGGTGCTGATCGGCACGATGATCGAGGTGCCCCGGGCCGCGCTGACCGCCGGGCAGATCGCCGAGGCGGCCGACTTCTTCTCCTTCGGCACCAACGACCTCACCCAGATGGGCTGGGGCTTCTCCCGCGACGACGTCGAGGGCGCGTTCTTCTGGCGCTACCTGGAGCTGGGCATCTTCGGCATCTCGCCGTTCGAGTCGATCGACCGCGACGGCGTCGGCCGGTTGATCCGGATCGCGGCCGAGGAGGGCCGGGCGGTGCGCCCCGACCTGAAGCTGGGCGTCTGCGGCGAGCACGGCGGTGACCCGGAGTCGGTGCACTTCTTCCACGAGGTGGGCCTGGACTACGTCTCCTGCTCACCGTTCCGGGTGCCGGTCGCGCGGCTGGAGGCGGGCCGGGCGGCGATCACCGCGGGGGAATCGGACAGCCGCTGACGCTGCCGGCGCGTAGGCTCCCGGGCCGTGCGACACGCGATCATCATCGGCAACACCGACGGCATCGGACTGGCGCTGACCCGGCGACTGCTCAGCGACGGCTGGGCGGTCACCGGCCTGTCCCGGCGGTCCGCCACGATCGAGCACGACCGGTACGTGCACGTCGCGGCTGATGTCACCGCCGCCGGCTACCCGCAGCAGCTGACCCGGGCGCTGGCCGCCGCGGGCCGCGTCGACCTGTGCGTCTACGCCGCCGGGGTCGGTGACCTGCTCGACCTCGACGACCTCGGGGCGCAGACCCGGGCCATCGAGGTGAACCTGCTCGGTGTCGCCCGGACGGTCGAGGTGGTCGTGCCGCACCTGCTGGCGGCCGGCGGCGGGCACCTCGTCGGCCTGTCCAGCCTCGCCGACGCGCTCATCACCCCGCAGGCTCCGGGCTATGCGGCGTCGAAGGCCGGCATGTCGGCGTACCTGCTCGCGCTGGGTGCCACCTTGCGTCCGCGCGGGGTGGCGGTCAGCACCGTGCGGTTCGGTTTCGTCGACACCAAGATGGCCAAGGGGCCG
>NZ_JBEZGQ010000710.1:0-4528 GCF_040650095.1 Actinoplanes sp. NPDC048791
GTCAGGGTGTGCTCGGTGCGGGCGGTGCGGGCCAGGGCGGGCATGGTGGTGGCCAGGGAGAGGCGGTCGGCGCGGCCGGCGTACACGCCGCCCAGCATCGGGTCGACCAGCCGGTCGGCGACCTCGTCACCGAATCGGGCCCGGACCAGCGCACCCACGGCGACATCGGCGCCGGCCTCAAGCAACGGACGGCCCTCGTCGCGGTCCAGGCCGGCGGCCGGCCGCGCGACCGCGCCGAGCAGGCTCAGATCCCCGGGTACGCCGACCAGCGTCCCCTTGGGCACCGGCTGCAACTTGCCACCGATCGCCAGGGCAGCCGGAATGGCGGACGGATGCACGATGCGGTCACCCAGCCCGAGCCGCCGCACGAACCGCACGGCCGCGGACTCGCCACCGTCCGGCCCGCCCATCAGGAAGGACTCGGCCCCACGCTCGACGGTGCTGCCGGCCAGCTCACCGGTGCGCAACTTGCCACCGAGTCGCCCGGACTGCTCATAAATGATGATCTCGGTGTCGGCGGGCGCCCGGTCCCGGATCCGCACGGCAGCAGCCAGCCCGGCGATCCCCCCGCCGACGACCGCAACCCGCTTCCGCACAGGACCAACATTGTCAGGTCGCGATGCTCCACGGCCACCGGGGTACTTCGATGTGACAGGCACGGCACGTACCTTCGCCGATGCTCAGTTCCTATGGATCAGCTCTACCAGGCGGGTGAGGACCTCGGGGTCCGTTTCCGGCATCACGCCGTGGCCGAGGTTGAAGATGTGGCCCGGGGCCGCCTTGCCCTCGGCCAGCACCCGGCGGGCCTCGCGCTCCACGACCTCCCACGGCGCGAACAGGATCGCCGGGTCCAGGTTGCCCTGGACCGCCTTGTCCGCCCCGATCTGCGTCGTCGCCTCGTCCAGCGGGGTCCGCCAGTCCACCCCGACCACGTCCGCACCGGCCTCACCCATCGCCCGCAGCAGCACCGCCGTGCCCACCCCGAAGTGGATCCGCGGCAGCCCGGCATCGGCCAGCCCGCCCAGCACCTTGGCCGAATGCGGCAGCACGTACCGGCGGTAGTCGGCCTCGGACAGCGCGCCCGCCCACGAGTCGAAGAGCTGGACCGCGCTCACCCCGGCCCCGGCCTGGACCCGCAGGAACGCCAGCGTGATGTCGGCCAGCTTCCCCAGCAGGGCGTGCCAGAGGTCCGGCTCGCCGTACATCATCGCCTTGGTCTTCAGGTAGGTCCGCGACGGTCCGCCCTCGATCAGGTAGCTGGCCAGGGTGAACGGCGCCCCGGCGAAGCCGATCAGCGGGATCGGGCCGAGCTCGGGCACCAGCAACCGCACGGCCTCGTCGACGTAGCCGACGTCGGCCGGCTCCAGCGGGCGCAGCCGGGCCACGTCCGCGGCCGTACGGATCGGCTCGGCCACCACCGGGCCGGTGCCGGCCACGATGTCCAGGTCGACGCCGGCCGCGGCCAGCGGCACCACGATGTCGCTGAACAGGATCGCGGCGTCGACGCCGTGCCGGCGTACCGGTTGCAGGGTGATCTCGGTGACCAGGTCCGGCCGGCGGCAGGATTCCAGCATCCCGACCCCCGCGCGGATCTTGCGGTATTCGGGCAGCGAGCGGCCCGCTTGTCGCATGAACCAGACGGGCGTGTGCGGCACCGGCAGGCCGCGGCAGGCCCGGACGAACGCCGAATCTTCGAGGATCGTGGTCACCCGCGACATCGTGCCACGTGAGTGAACGGCGTCGTGCGGCGCGCCGCGCGGGCCGGTACCGCGGTGATCGGCATAGGCTTCGAGGCATGGGTCCCACGTCCGCCGCACCCGAGGCGTTCACCCGCGCCGTCACCGGGCTGCGGGCTGCCGCGCCCCGCGAGGAGATCCTGCTCGAGGAGATCGCGGCGCCGCAGCGGCTGGCCCCGTACGGCTTCGCGCTGAGCGCCACCGTCCTGCGCGACGGTGACGAGGTGGCCAGCGGCCGGCTGATCCTGCTGCACGACCCGGCCGGTCACGACGCCTGGCAGGGCAACCTGCGGCTGGTCACGTTGATCACGGCGGAGCTGGAGTCGGACATGGCCGGCGACCCGCTGCTGCCGGCAGTGGCGTGGACCTGGCTCACCGACGGCCTGGAGCAGCACGCGGCGGCGTACACGGCGATCGGCGGCACGATCACCCAGACGACGTCGACCCGCTTCGGCGAGCTGGCCGGCCCGGCCCCGACGGCCGACCTGGAGATCCGCGCCTCGTGGACCCCGACCTCGGAAGACCTGGGCGCCCACCTGCAGGGCTGGTGCACCATGCTCGCCTCGACCGCCGGCCTGCCCCCACCCGGCGTAACCGCCCTCGGCAACCGCCAGCGAGCGGGCGCGAACTAACAGACCTTGAAGGTGTCGCAGGCTGTCTTGATCGGGACGGCCAGGCCGATGCCTTCCGCGTCGCGGGCCTTGGCCGTGGCCAGCCCGATCACCTCGTCCGCGCTGTTCACCACCGGTCCGCCGGAGTTGCCCGGGTTGATCGGGGCGTCGAACTGGATCGTCGGGCCTTCCGAGTCGTCCGGCCGGTACGCGCTCACCACCCCGGTCGTCACCGTGTCCTCCAGGCCCAGCGGTGCGCCGACCACCACGACCTGCTGACCCGGCTTGACCGTGGCCGGCGCGGTGTCCAGGCCGGCGATCTTGCGGTTGGCGCGCAGCAGGGCCAGGTCGTTGCCCTTGCTGACCTTGACGATGGTCGCGGTCACCTCGTCCTTGCCGCGTTCCAGGAAGACCTTGCGGGCGCCGGAGTTCCAGACCGATTCGACCACGTGGAAGTTCGTCAGCAGGTTGGCCTGGCCTTCCGCCGCTTTGTCGCCGACCGAGAACGCCGTACCGGTGAAGTTGCCGGCCCGGACCCGGAAGACGCTCGGCAGCACCGACGACGAGATCGCCTCGGGGTCGAAGACCGCGGCGAGCTTCTGCTCGAGCTTGTCCGCCCGCTCGGTGAGCTGGTCCTGGCGTTGCAGCGCGCCGGCCAGCTGGTCCGCACTGGCGCCGAGCCGGCTGTCCACCCGGTCGAGCCGCCAGGCCTGCCAGCCGGCCACCAGGAGCAGCACCAGAACCAGGAGCATCGTCATCAGCCGGCTGCGGCCACGGCCGTTGAGCACGGCCGGCTCGGTCGCCGGGTCGGCCACCACGGGGTACGCGGCCGCGCCCTCCGGCGACGGCAGGTACGGCGCACCGAACCGGCTCGCCGGGCGCGGATGACCGAACCGGGGCTCGGGCCGGTGCGCGGTGGCCCATTCGCCCGAGGGGTGGTCGGGCAGGCTGAGCAGCGGGTCCTGCGGTGGCCGGCGCGGGCCCGGCACCCCGAAGGGGTCGTAGGCGGTCGTCATGCGGCGCGGGCCTCCCGGGTATCGACGCTCCGGTGTCTAGTACGGACGAGAAGGGGTCCGCGGACGGGCGTGCGCGGGGTTTCTTGAAACAGGCCCGAGTGGATCGAGGCCCGACGCGCCGGGACCCGGCTGCGCACACCGGGGGCGGTACCCCCGTACGGTTACGGAGTGACCGACGAAGCACCCCTGCGCCGTCGGGACGCGCCGGACCAAGCAGGGGACGGACCGCACGCCGTGCCGCCCGACCCGATGTCTGGCGGTCCCGAGAGCGAACCTGCCCGCACCTCCGTTCCCCTCACCGCACCCCGCGACGGCACGCCCCGGCCGGTCGAGACCGCCGATGAGCTGGCCGAAGTGGTCGCGCGGATGACCGCGGGCTCCGGCCCGGTGGCGGTCGACGCCGAGCGCGCGTCCGGCTACCGCTACACCCAGAAGGCCTACCTGGTGCAGTTGCGCCGGGCCGGGGCCGGCACGGTGCTGATCGATCCGATGCCGCTGGACGACCTGCGCACCCTGGACGAGGCCCTGGCCGAGACCGAGTGGGTGCTGCACGCGGCCAGCCAGGATCTGGCCTGCCTGGCCGAGGTGGGGATGAAGCCGCGCCGGCTGTTCGACACCGAGCTGGCCGCCCGGCTGGCCGGTTTCGAGCGGGTCGGGCTGGCCGCGCTCACCGAGCAGCTGCTGGGCTACTCGCTGGAGAAGCACCATTCGGCGGCGGACTGGTCGACCCGGCCGCTGCCGGAGTCCTGGCTGACGTACGCCGCCCTGGACGTCGAGCTGCTCACCGACCTGCGCGATCTGCTGGCCGCCGAGCTGGAGCGGCAGGGCAAGTCGGCGTGGGCCGCCGAGGAGTTCGCGGCCCTGGTGGCCAGCGCCGACCGGCCGCCACGCAGCCGGCCGGACCCGTGGCGGCGCACCTCCCGCATCCACCGGGTCCGCGGCGCCCGCGCCCAGTCCCGGCTCCGCGCCCTCTGGTACGCCCGCGACGGCGTGGCGTCCCGCCGTGACTCAGCGCCGGGCCGGGTGCTGCCGGATTCGGCGATCATCGCCGCGGCCGAACTGGACCCGAAGGACGAACGCGCGCTGCTGGCCCTGCCGGGCTTCGGCGGCCGGTCGGTGCGCCGGCTGGCCCGGGTCTGGCTGGACGCCCTGGACGCGGCCCGCG
>NZ_JBEZGQ010000711.1:0-4509 GCF_040650095.1 Actinoplanes sp. NPDC048791
CGACGGGCCGCCGGACGACGGCGCCGGTGGGCCGGAGGCCTGAGCGATCGCCCGGAAGTCGGCGTCCCAGGCCGAGGCCGCTTCCGCTGCTCGGGAGGCGTCGTAGACGGGGTGGTGCACGGCCCGGCGGCGGCCCGGGTCGCCCGGGTAGCGCTGGCCGGGCAGGGGTTCCCATTCCCAGGTGATCTCGTACACCCAGGCGGGTTCGTCGTCCCAGCGGTCCGCGCCGGAGTGGGAGCTCCAACCGTTCATCGGGCAGCCCTCTGGGCGGCCGATGGCTGGTTACGCTCCGTCACGACGGTTATCCACCTTGTCGGAAATGGCTCGTGGCAGGGCGGTGCACCGGGTACAGTCGCCCGGCTCCGCTGCGGGGGTTGTGGAAGGAGATTAACGGCGTGGACCGGCTCGACGCCAGGGTGCCTCAGATCTCTCCGCACCGGCCGTTCCGGGACACTCTCGTTACTTCCGGTGCTCTCGCATGGTCAGGTTTCCGGAGGTACGCCACCTACCGGCAGGCGACGATAGCCGGGGCGTTCACCAACACCGTCTTCGGGTTCCTCCGCTGTTACGTGCTGCTCGCCGTGGCCGCGGGTGCGGTCGGTGGCCGGCCCGCCGGCTACGACGCCGCGCAGCTGACCACTTTCGTGTGGGTGGGACAGGGGTTGCTCAGCGTAGTTGCGCTCTGGGGGTGGACGGAACTGGCCGACCGGATCCGCAGCGGTGACGTGACGGCCGATCTGCTGCGGCCGGTTCATCCGGTGCTCAGCTATCTGGCCCCGGACCTGGGCCGGGCCCTGCACTCGTTGCTCTTCCGGTTCGTGCCGCCGGTTGTCGTCGGCCTGATCTTCTTCGATCTGTATCTACCCGGCCGCCTGTTGACCGTGCCGCTGTTCGCGGTGTCCGTGCTGCTCGCCGTGGTCGGCAGCATGGGCATGCGGTTCCTGGTCAACGCGACCGCGTACTGGCTGCACGATGCGCGCGGGCCGCTCGTACTGTGGACGCTGGCGGCCGGGGTGCTGGCCGGGCTCTACTTCCCGCTGCGCTTCCTGCCCGACTGGCTGGCCGTGACGCTGTGGGTGGCCACGCCGTTCCCCGGCTTCCTGCAGACGCCGCTGGACGTGCTGATCGAGCGGGATCCCACCCCGGTGCAGGTCGCCCTGGTCGTGCTGCAGGCCTGCTGGGCGGCGGTGCTGCTGGCGCTCTGCGCGCTGGTGCAGCGCCGCGCCGAGCGCCGGCTGGTGGCTCAGGGTGGCTGAGCTGCGGGCGTACGCCGCGCTGCTGGGTGGGCAGTGGCGGTCGATGATGGCGTACCGGGCGTCCTTCGTGGTGGAGATGATCACCAACATCGGGGGTACGGCGCTCGACGTCATCGCCGTCCTGGTGATCTTCCGGGCCACCCCGACCATCGCCGGTTTCACGCTCACCGAGGCCATCCTC
This sequence comes from Actinoplanes sp. NPDC048791, assembly GCF_040650095.1. Lineage (NCBI taxonomy): Bacteria > Bacillati > Actinomycetota > Actinomycetes > Micromonosporales > Micromonosporaceae > Actinoplanes > Actinoplanes sp. NPDC048791. The sequence continues at coordinate 1,438 of NZ_JBEZGQ010000711.1, forward strand.
ATGGTGAGCCTGTCCTCGTGCGCGTTCAACCTGGCCGACTTCGTGGTCGGCAACATCGACCGGCTCACCACGTACGTGCGGACCGGGATGATGGACACCGTCCTGCTCCGGCCGCTGAGCGCTCTGTCCCAGCTCGTGTTCATGGATCTGCCGCTGCGCAAGGCCCTGCGGGTGGCGCTGGCCGTCGTGGTGCTGGTGGTGGCCCTGCGGCTCAACGACATCGACTGGACGCCGGCCCGGGTGGCGCTGGCGTTCGTGGTGCCGGTCGCCGGGGCGGTGTTCTTCGGCGCGATCTTCGTGCTCAGCGCCAGCCTGGCGTTCTGGTGGGTGGACTCGGGGCAGCTCGGCAACGCGTTCACCTACGGCGGGCGGGACTTCACCTCGTACCCGGTGCCGGTCTATGCGGGCTGGTTCCGGGCCGTCTTCGCGTACGGCCTGGGTTTTGGATTTGTGGCCTACCAGCCGGCGCTGGCGCTGCTGGGCCGCACCGACCCGCTGGGTCTGCCGGGCTGGACGGGTTACGTGTCATCGCTGGTCGCGCTGCTCGCGGCCGGCATCGCCGCGCTGGTCTGGCGGTCCGGCATCCGGCACTACCGCAGCACCGGATCATGAGGGGGAGACCGTGACCGTCATCCGGATGGACGGCCTGCGCAAGGACTTCACGGTACGGGTCCGCGCCGGCCGCCTGCGCCGCACGAAACGCACGGTGGCCGCGGTCGACGGCATCGACCTGCGGATCGAGCGCGGCGAGATGGTCGGCTACATCGGCCCGAACGGCGCCGGCAAGTCCACGACGCTGAAGATGCTGACCGGCGTGCTGACCCCGTCGGCCGGAACCGTGTCGGTGTGCGGGCTGACGCCGGTGCCGCAGCGCACCCGGCTGGCGCTGCGCATCGGGGTGGTCTTCGGGCAGCGTTCGCAGCTGTGGTGGGATCTGCCGCTGCGTGAGTCGTTCAGCCTGCTGCGCCACATCTACCGGGTGCCGGCGCCGGAGCACGCCGCCCGGCTGCGGCGCTGCGTCGGCCTGCTGGACCTGGACGGCTTCCTGGACACCCCGGTACGGCAGTTGTCGCTCGGCCAGCGCATGCGCGGGGAGCTCACCGCGGCGCTGCTGCACGGGCCCGAGGTGCTGTTCCTCGATGAGCCGACGATCGGCCTGGACGTGGTGAGCAAGCAGGCCGTGCGCTCGTTCCTGGCCGAGCTGGGGGCCACCGGCGACGTCACCCTGGTGCTGACCACGCACGACCTGGCCGACATCGAGCGGCTCTGCCGGCGGCTGGTGGTGATCGACCACGGCCGGGTGGTGCACGACGGCACGATCGAGGCCCTGCACAACCGGTACGGGTCCCGCCGCCGCCTGGTCGTGGACCTCGACGCACCGCTGCCGCCCGACTTCACGATCGACGGGGCCACGCTCGTCTCCGTCGAGGCGGACCGGCACCGCGCCTCGTTCGACCTGCTCACGGACGAGGCGGGGCCGGTGGTGGCCCGGCTGGCGGCGCTGTCGTCGCTGCGGGACATGTCCCTGGTCGAGCCGGACATCGAGGACGTGGTCGCCCGCCTGTACGCGTCCTAGCGGTGTTCCATCACCAGCACCGCCCAGGTCCCGGGCTCGAGGGCCTGATAGCTGTGCGGGATGTCGCCCGGAAAGGTCACGTAGTCGCCGGGGCCGAGGTCGAGCTCCTCCCGTTCCGGCCCGACCCGTAGCCGGCCCGCCGCGACGACCAGGTGCTCGATGCTGCCGGGCAGGTGCGCGTCGGCCTGCCGGGAGCCGCCCGGCTCCAGCTCCATGACATAGATGTCACGCCGCGCGTGGGCACTGCCGGCGGCGAGCAGGGTCGCGAAGAAGTCGGCGTGGTCGGACTGCAGCCGCGGCCCCTCGCCGGCCCGTACCACCCGGATCTGCGGGGTGGGCGGCTCGACCAGCCGGCTGAACGGCACGCCGAGTGCGACCCCGAGCGACCAGAGCGTCTCCACGCTGGGATTGCCGGTGCCCGACTCCAGCTGGGAGAGCGTCGACTTGGCCAGTCCGGCGCGCCGGGCCAGCTCGGCCAGCGAGATGCCGACCCGCTCGCGCTCCCGGCGCAGGGCCGCGGCGATGGTGGCGAGCGGGGGAGCGGGGTGCGACATGTTCACTCCGTCGATCGAGTCGTTCGGTTTGACGAACGCCAGGCGCGTCGTTCATTATTTTGAACCATGCGTACGCCATCGCGAACACCGGACCGCGCGCTGCTGCGCGACGCAGCGGCCATCGCGGCGGCGATGATCGCGGTGGGTGCGTCGTTCGGGGCCATCGCGATCGCGTACGGGCTGCCGACCTGGGTCCCGTTCCTGATGTCGACAGCGGTGTTCGCGGGCGGCGCCCAGTTCCTCGCGGTCGGCCTGATCGCCGCCGGCAACCCGATCGCCGCGGTGTTCGCCGGCCTGCTGCTCAACGCCCGCCACCTGCCGTTCGGCCTGGCGGTCTCGGCGACCGTGGGCTCCCGCTGGCGCGACCGGCTCATCGGCAGCCACCTGATGACCGACGAGGTGGTCGCGTTCACGCTGGCCGAGCCGGACCCGGTCCGGCGCCGCCGCACGTACTGGCTGATCGGCATCACGCTGTTCACGTCGTGGAACACGGGCACGGCCCTGGGCGTGTGGCTGGGCGGGGCCACCGGCGACCCGGCGACGCTGGGCCTGGACGCGGCCTTCCCGGCCGGCCTCATCGCCCTGATCCTGCCGTCTCTGCGCGACCGCGACACCCGACTGGTCGCCCTGCTGGGCGCGGCGGTGGCGGTGGCGCTGACCCCCGTCCTGCCGGCGGGCCTCCCGGTCCTGTGCGCCCTCCTGGGTCTGGCCGCGGTGTTCCGCCCCCGCCGCCGCACCAGCCACCCGCCCGACACCACCGGCGTCCGGCCACCCGGGCCGGTGAAGCAGGAGGCCGAGACGGGCGTCCGGTCGCGTGGGGTGGTGGGGCAGGGGGTCGAGGAGGGCGTCCGGTCGCAGGGGGTGGTGGGGCAGGAGGTCAGGAACGGCGTCCGGCCGCGTGGGGTGGTGGGGCAGGGGGTCGAGACTGGCGACGGGCCGCCC
>NZ_JBEZGQ010000712.1:0-4508 GCF_040650095.1 Actinoplanes sp. NPDC048791
GCCCCCCCCCGCCCCCCGGGCGTCCCGCCCACCGCCGCCGCGGCACCTATGCTGCTGCGGTGCTCTCCGACGCCGATGTGGCCGCACTCTACGACCTGCTGAACCCGTGGGACCCGGAGCACCACCCGGCCGACGCGTTCCACCACCGGCTGGTCATGGCGGCCGGCGCGGTGCTCGACGTGGGCTGCGGCACCGGGGCGATGCTGCACCGGGCCCGGGGCCCGGGGCCAAGTTGGGGGGGGGGCGCGATGGACCCCACGCCGGCGGACAACCGCCGGGCATCGTGGCGTGCTGGCCGGGATCGACCCGAACCCGGCGTACCTGGCCCGGGCCCGGCGTCGCGACGACATCGAGTGGGTGCTCGGGACGGCGTCCACGACGCCGTGGGAGCAGGACTTCGATCTGGCCGTGATGACCGGGCACGCGTTCCAGTGCCTGGTCGACGACGGGGAGATCCGGGCCGGGCTCGCCGGGGTACGCGCTGCGCTGCGCGAGGGCGGCCGGTTCGCGTTCGAGACCCGGCACCCGCAGGCGCACGCCTGGGAGGACTGGACGCCCGCACATGCGAGCGAGGTCGTGGACGCCGGCGGCCGGCTCCTGCGGGTGAGTCACGAGGTCGAGTCGGTCGTGGACGATGTCGTCACCTTCACCGAGACCGTCACCGACGCCTCCGGTGCTGCTGTCCACTACGAACGTCAGGTGCTGCGCTTCCTGGGCCCGGAGGTGCTCAACCGGCTGCTGCGCGAGGCCGGCTTCCGGCTCGACGAGCAGTACGGCGACTGGCACGGCGGGCCACTGACCCCGGACAGCCGGGAGATCGTGACCGTCGCCCGTCGTTAGGATCATCGCCATGCCTGGCGACCCTGTGACTGCGGCCGATGTCCGTGAAGCTGTGTATCTGGCGGCCGACACCCTCGCCACGGTGGTGGAGCGGGACTGGCGGGTGCCGGCCGGTGATCTGGACTGGGACTGCTGGGAGACCGTCGAGCACATCGCCGACGACCTTTTCGCGTACGCGTCGCAGCTCGGCCCGCGCCGCCCGTCGGTGACGGAACCGGTCCCCATCGGCTTTGAGTACCGCCGCCCGGGCGGACCGGCGCTGACCATCTATGCCATACCGGAGGAGGGCGGGCAGGCCGGCCTGTTGCAGGTGCTCGAGTCCTGCGGCGCGTTGCTGGCCGCGATGGTCGAGGTCACCCCGTCTTCGGTCCGCTCGCAGCACACCTACGGCGCCTCGGACCCGGAAGGCTTCGCGGCGATGGGCGTGGTCGAGACCCTGGTGCACATGCGTGACGTGGCCGCGGGGCTGGAGCTGTCGTGGGAGCCACCGCAGGATCTGTGCGCCCGTTCCCTGCAACGGCTGTTCCCGGACGTGCCGGCCGAGGGCGACAGCTGGCAGACGCTGTTGTGGGCCACCGGGCGGATCGCCCTGCCCGGCCGCGACCGCCGGGCCTCCTGGCGCTGGGACGGCACGCCCCGCGGTCAACAGTGATGTCGTACCGCGACATCGATGGTATGGTGTTGTCACGGCGCGACATCACCGTCGCGTACGCCGGCGACACCACCAGGGAGACCTGTCCATGACTCCGGTCACGATCGTCCGCCCCGGCGAAGGTGAGCTCATCACCGCCAACGGGCCGTCGCAGATCCGCATCCTCGAGGATGGCAGCCACACCGGGCACCGCCTGGGGATCGGCGAGATCACCCTCCAGCCGCACACGCCCGGCCCCATCCAGCACCGCCATGCCCAGCACGACGAAGGCTTCTACGTCCTGTCGGGCACCGTTCGGTTCACCGTGGGCCAGGACGACCACGACGCCGGTCCCGGCACCTGGGTCATCGTCCCGCCCGGCGCCCCCCACACCTTCGCCAACCTGGGCGACGACCCGGCGGTCATGCTCTCCACCTTCACGCCGGACCTGTACGTGCAGTACTTCCGCGACCTCAAGAAGATGGTCGAGTCCGGGCAGCCGATGACGGCCGAGACCATGACTCCGCTCTGGCAGAAGTACGCCACCGAGATCTCCTCCGAATACCGGCCATGACCCCGTAGGGCGCCTCCACCAGCTCGACGGACACGCCGGGACGGACCCGCTCACCGCACACGGCGACGATCGCGTCGGTGACCGCGGCGATCAGCCGGGCCACGATCTCCGGCGTGTCCGGCCGGTGCAACGCCCCCTCCTTGATCCGGAAACTCACGCTCGGCGCCGGATCCACCGCCGGCTTCCCGCCGATGCCCCAGCGCCCGGCCGGCACCCCGATCAGCCGCACCTCGACGATCTCCCGGGCCCACTCGCCGTAGACCGCCACGACCGCCTCGGTCAGGGTCGCGATCAGCGGCGTCTCCCGCCCGGCGAGGCCCGCAGACCGTGTCCCGAGCTGGCCGCCCACCTCAGGGTCGCGCCGACCACCGTCAGCCTGATGGTGGGTGACCTGTCGTCGTCGACACGCTGCTCGCCTGCGAGGCCGCCGTCTCCGGGGCGTCGGATGCCGGGGAGCTCAGCCCGCCGACAGGTTGAGCTCGAAGCTGTAGCGGCTGGCCCGGTAGACGTGCGAGCCGTACTCCAGCGCGCGGCCGCCGGCGTCCCAGGCCGTACGGGTCATGGTCAGCAGTGAGGCCCCGCGCTTCTCCTGCAGGGTCCGCGCCTCGGCCGCGCTGGCCGAGCGGGCGCCGATCACCTGCGTCGCGATGCGCGGCACGAAGCCCGCCCGGCGCAGCAGCTCGTACAGCCCGTACGCGGCCAGGTCGGCCGCCTCCAGCCGGATCAGGTCGACCGGGATCGCGTTGTGCATCAGCGCGAGGGGCTCCCCACCGGCGTACCGCAGCCGTTCGATCCACGTCACCTCGGCGCCGAGCGGCACCTCCAGGGCCTCGGCCACCTCGGCCGGCGCCGCGATCACCCGCAGGTCGAGCACCTCGGTGCGGGGCTTGCGGTCCGCGCTGACCAGGTCGTCGTACAGGCTGGAGAGCTCGACCGGGCGGCGCACCTTGGGGTGCACGACCTGGGTACCGACGCCGCGTTTGCGCACGAGCATGCCGCGTTCCACCAGATACTGGATCGCGCGGCGGGTGGTCGGCCGGGACACGCCGAGGCGTTCGGCCAGGTCGACCTCGTTCTCGATGCGGGCGCCGACGCCGATCTCGCCCTGCTCGATCAGCTCCTGCAGGCGGCTGGCGACCTGGAAGTAGAGGGGCACGGGGCTGGTCCGGTCGACCTCGACCGGGCGCACCGCAGCACGGGCTGGGGAGGGATCGGATGCCATGGAACCCCCTTCGTTTTTCAGTTTGTCATAACAAAGTATTGACGTGGAAGCCCCCACGTTATTACATCGAAACGAGCCGACACACCGGCCCTGAAGACTTTTCATCGCGCCGTAATCCGCACGGCACACCAGGCGCCGCACCGCGCCTGAGATCTCCCCGTACGGCCCATCCGTCATTCCCAGGGGGACGCATGCCCGCAGACGAGGTCCTGACCATGGGGCGGATCGGCGTCGACCTGTATCCACAGCAGATCGGCGTCTCGCTGCGTGAGGTCCGCACCTTCGCCAAGTTCCTCGGTGGCAGCCCGACCAACGTCGCCGTCGCCGCCGCCCGTTACGGCCGGCGCAGCGCGGTGATCAGCCGGACCGGCGCCGACCCGTTCGGCGAGTTCATCCACGACGCGTTGCGCGGCTTCGGGGTCGACGACCGGTTCGTCACGCCGGTCGCTGCACTGCCCACCCCGGTCACCTTCTGCGAGATCTTCCCGCCGGACGACTTCCCGCTCTATTTCTACCGCTTCCCGAAGGCGCCGGACCTGGAGATAGCCGAGTCCGAGCTGGACCTGGCCGCGATCCGGGCGGCGGACATCTTCTGGGTCACCGGCACCGGCCTGTGCCAGTCGCCGTCGCGGGAGGCCACCCTGGCCGCCCTGCGGGCCCGCAACAAGTCCGGCATCACGGTCCTCGACCTCGACTACCGGCCGATGTTCTGGGAGTCGCGCGAGCAGGCCCGGGAGTGGATCAGCCAGGCCCTGCCGTACGCGACGGTCGCCGTCGGCAACCTCGACGAGTGCGAGACCGCGGTCGGGGTCCGCGAGCCGCACGCCGCCGCGCAGGCCCTGCACGACGCAGGCGTCGAGCTCGCCGTCGTCAAGCAGGGACCGCTGGGCGTGCTGGCCTCCAACGGCAAGGAACAGGTGCAGGTGCCGCCGGTGCCGATCGAGGTGGTCAACGGTCTCGGGGCCGGTGACGCCTTCGGCGGCGCGCTGTGCCACGGGCTGCTCTCCGGCTGGGACCTGGAGACCACGATGCGCTTCTGCAACGCCGCCGGTGCCATCGTCACCACCCGCCTGGCCTGCGCCGACGCCATGCCGACCGAGTCCGAGGTCCACCAGCTGCTCGAGGAGGCCGGCCGTGCTTGACGTCCACGAGCTCGTCGCCGCCCGGGCCGACCGCCCGGACGCCATCGCCGTCGCCGCGGCCGCCCGCCGCCGGCCCGCCGGCTGGCGCGGGGAGCACGG
>NZ_JBEZGQ010000713.1:0-4507 GCF_040650095.1 Actinoplanes sp. NPDC048791
GCCAGCCCCAGACTCCCGACGAGCTCACCCGCATAGACCATGAGCCGCGAGACGACCGTGGCCGGCCGAAGGTACGCAGCAGCTCGGGCAGCGGTCCGGCCAGGCGGTCCGGGCGTCCGGCCAGCCCGACGTGCGCGTGCCGTCCGTCGTCGACGACCCAGGCAAGGTAGCCGGGGGCGAGCCGCGGGTCGAGTACACAATGGAACGTCGGCTCGGCACCGCCCCCGGATGTCGGGAACACCTCTTCGACGCCGACGATGAGCCGGCGGTTGACGTCGAGTCCGAGCCGGCGCGCGACCGTCGACCGGGCCCCGTCCGCGCCGATGGTGAAGCGGGCCCCGACGCCGGGCACGGGGTAGGAGACGCCGAGCCGTACCCGTGCACCGGCGAGCCGCGCGGCGGCCAGGGCGTGGGCGTAGATGCCGGCCATGTCGGCCACCCGGAACTCGTCGCGCGCGCTGACCAGCTCGACCGGCCCGCGCAGCGACGGCGGATAGAGCAGGACCCGGCGGATCGCCGGACCGAGCTCCCCCGCCGGCAGGGCGAAGTCCTCGAGGGTACGGCGCACGAAGATCCCGGTGGTGCGGATGCCCGTGTCCAGGGTGCTGCGCCGGTCGACCACGAGCACGTCGAGGCCGCGCCAGGCCAGCAGCCGGGCGGTGTGCAGACCGGCCAGACCGGCCCCGACGACCAGGACATCCACCATCTCCATGACCGCGACGGTAACGGCGCCGAGGCCCTCCGGCGGCCGCACGCACAACACCTTCACGGACTCTCCCCGGACCGCCCGGGATTGCAAACCGTACGTACGTACTGTTTGATGGAGGGCATGCCGCTGCTGCCGGAACCCGGTCCGATCCGGACTCTCGCCGCCGTCACGCTGGTCAACACCATCGGCAACGGCCTGTGGATGACGTCGAGCGCGCTGTTCCTCACCCGTTCCGTCGGCCTGTCCATCGGCCAGACCGGTCTCGCCCTCACCCTGGTCGCCCTCATCAGCCTGGTGACCAGCACACCGGTGGGCTACCTGGCCGACCGGCTCGGGCCGCGCGGGGTGGCGATCGGGGCCCTGGTCGCGCTCGGTCTCTGCGAGACGGCGATGGTGGGGGTCCGGTCGATGGCCGGGTTCCTGGTGGTGGCCGCCCCGATGGCGGTCTTCGAGGCGGCCCAGCGGGCGGCCCGCGGCGCGATCATCGGCGGGGCTGTGCCGCCCGACAAGCGCGTCTACACCCGCGCCTACCTGCGCTCGATCACCAACGTCGGCATCACCGTCGGAGCGGCCATCGCCGGCATCGGGCTGACGGTGGACACCCGGACGGCGTACCTGTCATTGATCCTGGGGGACGCGGCGACCTTCCTGCTCGCCGCGGCCGTGCTCACCCGGCTCGCCCCGATCGCCCGGGCGCCGCGGGCCGGGTCCGGGCCGCGGCTGACCGCGCTGCGGGACCGGCCGTTCCTTGCCTTCGTCGTGCTGGACGGCCTGCTCGCCACCAACTTCGGCCTTTTCGAGGTGGCCCTGCCGCTGTGGATCGCCGACCGCACCGACGCGCCGCACTGGATGATCTCGGTGGTGTTCGTGGTGAACACCGTGGCCGTGGTGCTCTTCCAGGTGCGCGCCGCCCGCGGCACCGACACGCTGGCCGGGGCGGCCCGCGCTTCCCGCCGGGCCGGCTTCGGCCTGCTGCTGGCCTGCCTGATCTTCTCGCTGACGGCAGGCACGGGTCTCGCGCTGACCGTGCTGCTGCTGGTCGTCGCCGCGCTGGTGCAGGTGACCGCCGAAATGTGGTACTCGGCCGGCGGCTGGGCCATCTCCTTCGGCCTGGCCCCGGACCACGCGCACGGGCAGTACCAGGGCACGTACGCGATGGGCCACCAGTTCGGCCAGATGGTCGCCCCGGCGGCGGTCACCGCCCTCACCCTCGGCTGGGGCACCCCGGGCTGGCTGGTGCTCGGGGCGGCGTTCGCGGGGGTCGGCTGCCTCGTGCCGCCGGTGGTGCGCCGGGCAGCCGAGCACCGCGAGCCGGCGGAGAACTACTCGGCTTCATCCTCCTGATGGACCGGGGAGGCGGTGAGCAGGTCGAGCTCCCACCGCGCGGAGTACACCTCGCTGTCCTCGTCGGTGGCGACCAGGTAGGAGCTGACCCGTACGCCCAGGCCCAGCTGATCGGCCGCGCGCAGGTGCTCGACCAGCTCGTCGACGCTGGCCAGGTAGTGCGTGGCGATCAGCTCGGGGGCGGGCTCGGCGGTCGTCTCGTCAAGGATCTTGCTTTCCACGTCGGTCACGGCACCCAGCGTAGAGGCGGGCCGTGCCCGGGTCAGCGCACACCCCCACGGCGGATCCTCGCCTCGGCGTCGCGGAGCACCCGGGGCACCAGCAGGCGGTGGACGGCCGAGCACGGCGGCCAGGCGGCACCGGCGGGATGCCGCCGGTAGTGCACGAAGGTCACCAGCGACACCCGGCCGGGACCGGTCTCGACGAGCAGGTTGGCGGCGAGGAACCAGGACGCCGCCTCGAGCCGGATCCAGTCCTCGCCGTGCCCGCCGATCCGCCAGCCGGCCACGGTGGCCGGTGAGGGGTGCCGGCTGAGACGCAGGCCCAGCACCCCGCGCCAGATGAACACCTCCGCCGCGCTGGGGACGTCGCCGAACATCGCGCGGGCCCACTGCTCCGGGGTGGCCGGCACGTCGGTGGCGAGGGCGAAGCGGTCGGCGTAGTCGATCTCCGGCACCGAGCTGAGCGTGCGGACGGATTCGGGGATGTGCATCTCACGATCTCCGATCTTGTATACGCTACCGTATATTCGCAGGCTAGCCGATGTATACGCTGGCGTATATAGACAGAGTGAGGAAGCTCGTGGGCGCGACTCGTACGACCCGGGACAGGTGGATCGAGGAAGGTCTGGCGGCGCTGGCGACCGGCGGCCCGGACGCCGTCCGCGTCGAGGCGCTGGCCAAGCGGCTCGGCGTCACCAAGGGCGGGTTCTACGGATCCTTCGCCGACCGGGACGCCCTGCTGACGGCGATGCTCGACACGTGGGAACGGGAGAGCACCGACGAGGTGCTGGCGCGCGTCGAGCGCGAGGGCGGCGACCCCCGGACCCGGATCCGGCGCGCCGGCGTGCTGACCTTCTCCGACGGCCGGCTGCTCCCGATCGACCTGGCGGTCCGCGACTGGGCCCGGCGCGACGAGGCGGTCGCCGCGCGCCTGCGCCGGGTGGACAACCGGCGCATGGCGCTGCTGCGCGAGATGATCGGCACCTTCTGCACCGACCCCGAGGAGGTCGAGGCCCGCAGCCTGCTGGCCTTCTGCGTGGCGATCGGCGAGCACTTCCTCGCCGCCGACCACGGCGACCGGACCCGGGCCCAGGTCCTCGCCCGCGCCGCCGACCTGGTGCTCGACCGCCCCCGCGAGGACCCGGGTCACGGGCCGTCACCCGTCAGGTGATGTCGCGGCGCACGGTCGTCACGACCGCGGCCACCGCGAAGGCCACGGCGTAGCCGGCCAGGGCGAGCCCGGCCTGCCACTGCGGCGGGCCGTCGACGGCGGTGGGCAGCCGGTCCAGCGCGGACCCCAGCGCGAACGGCAACCACCGGTCGGCGTCCCCGACGAGCTGCCCGACGATGCCCTCCACCAGGGTCAGCCAGGCCAGCGCGGCGGCGACCGCGCCGAGCAGGTTGGTGACCAGCGCCCCGACGCCGACCCCGATCGCGGCGAAGGCGGCGTTCCAGCCGATGCCGCCGAGCACCGTCCGCCACAGGTCCCCGGACGAGAGGTCCAGCGAGGAGCCTTCGGCGGTGAGCCAGACGGCGGTGGTGACGAGCGCGGTGAGGGCGGCGGCCGCCCCGAAGACGACGCCCGCCGCGGTGTAGACGCCGAGTTTGGCCAGCACGACCCGATAGCGCCGCGGGGTGGCGAGATAGGCGTCGCTGATGGTGCGGTGCCGGTACTCCCCCGCGACCGCCATGATGCCCAGCACCAGGGTGAACAGCGAGACCAGCCCGATGTGGGCCACCGCCTCGCGCTGCGCGCCGGGCGAGATGACGTCGTCGCGGCTGACCATCAGCCCGGTGACGCCGGCGACGATGACGAGCTGCGCGGCTCCGAGCAGCAGCCAGCCGCTGCGGACCGTACGCAGTTTGCGGAACTCGGCGGCGAGAATCATCGGGTGCTTCCTTCCAGCTCGGTGGTCAGGCGCAGGAAGGCCGACTCCAGGGTGTCGCCGCCGGCCGACAGCTCGGCGAGCGGCCCGGCGAAGCGCAGCACCCCGCCGTTGACGATGAGGACCCGGTCGGCGGTCTGGGCCACCTCGGCCAGGATGTGGCTGGACACCACGACAGTGCGGCCCTGGTCGGCGAGCTGCCGCAGCAGCGCGCGCAGCCAGGCCAGCCCGGCCGGATCGAGGCCGTTGCCGGGCTCGTCGAGGATCAGCACGCCCGGGTCGCCGAGCAGCGCCGAGGCCAGGCCGAGCCGCTGGCGCATGCCCAGCGAGTAGCCGCTGACCCGGCG
>NZ_JBEZGQ010000714.1:0-4208 GCF_040650095.1 Actinoplanes sp. NPDC048791
CGGCGGGTGCGGACAGCTCGTCGGCGGTGACCGTACGGGCGACGCCGCCGCTCGGGCAGCTCACCTCACTGCTCGTGGGCGTACCGACGTGGTGGCGGCGGCCAGCCGCAGCATCGCGGCGAGGTCGGTCGTCGCGCCCGGCCCGGTGGCGGGCTGGGGCCTGGTGAGCTCGTGCGCGAGCCGCAGGATCTGGTTGCGTCCGGTGCGCGGCGGGATGACCTGGTGCGCCCGGTTGTCGTACAGGATCGCGCCGATCCGGTTGCCGCCCTGGGTGAGCAGCCGGGCCAGGGCGACGACCAGCTCGGCCGAGACCGAGTCCTTGCCGTGCCCGGCCGCGCCGAAGCGCATCGACGCCGAGCGGTCCAGCACCAGCCAGGCCGTCATGTCCCGGTCCTCGGAGTACTGCCGCACGAAGGGCTCGTCCAGGCGCGCGGTGACGTTCCAGTCGATGTGCCGGACGTCGTCCTCGGGCGTGTACGTGCGCAGGTCGGTGAAGTCGGTGCCGGCGCCGTGCCACAACGTGCGGTACGCGCCCTGCAGCCGGCCGTCGAGGCGGCGCACCACCTGCCATTCCAGGCGGCGCAGCAACCGGTCGGTGGCGGTGGCCATCGCTCAGCGGCCCCGGCCGACGGGATCCGGGATCGGCAGCGCCGCCAGGATCTTCTGCAGGACGGCGTCGGCGGTCACGTCGTCGGACAGCGCCTCGTAGGACAGCACCAGCCGGTGCCGCAGCACGTCGAGGGCCAGGTCGGTCAGGTCCTGCGGGACGACGTAGTCCCGGCCGCGGATGAAGGCCAGGGCCCGGGCGGCCAGCACCAGGCTGATCGACGCGCGCGGGCTGGCCCCGAAGGTGACGTACCTTGCCAGGTCGGCCAGGCCCACCGTGCCGGGCTCGCGGCTGGCGTGGGCGAGGCTGACCGCGTACTCGATGAGCGACGGGTCGATGTAGACCCGGTCGACGTCGCCCTGCATGGCCACCAGGGTGTCCGGGTCGATGATCCGCACGATCGCCGCGGCCGTACCGATCGCCCGCTCGACGACGACGAACTCCTCGGTGGCGCTGGGGTAGCCCACGACGACCTTCATCATGAACCGGTCGACCTGGGCCTCGGGCAGCGGATAGGTGCCCTCGGACTCGATCGGGTTCTGGGTGGCCATCACCAGGAAGGGCAGCGGCACCCGGTGGGTCTCGCGACCGATGGTGACCTGCTGCTCCTGCATCACCTCCAGCAGGGCGCTCTGCACCTTCGCCGGGGCCCGGTTGATCTCGTCGGCCAGCAGCAGGTTGGTGAACACCGGGCCCAGCGAGACCTGGAACTCGCCGGTCGGCTGGTGATAGATCCGGGTGCCGAGGATGTCGGCGGGCACCAGGTCGGGGGTGAACTGGACCCGGTGGAACTGCCCGCCGATCGCCTCGGCCAGCGACTTGACGGCCAGCGTCTTGGCCAGCCCCGGCACGCCCTCGACCAGGATGTGCCCGCGGGCCAGCAGGGCGACCAGCAGCCGTTCGATCAGCCCGTCCTGCCCGACGATGACCTTCTTGACCTCGTAGAGCACCTGCTCCACCGGTCCGGCCGGGGAGCCGCCCGGGGACCGGCGGCCGCCGTCGGTCCAGTCCTGGCCGCGTACCGGTGAATTCATGGAACCGTCCTCGGGAATCGGTGGTCGTGGTCAGAGCGGAAGAGCTGGTCCGTCGCCGGGGCCGTCGCCGCCGAGGGCGGTGCCGATCGGCACGGCGAAGCCGATGCCGATGAACGTGCCGACGTCGGTCGGGTTGGCCAGGGCGACGATGACGCCGACCACCTCGCCGCGGGTGTTGATCAGCGGTCCGCCGGAGCTGCCCGGGTTGACCGCCGCGTCGAACTGGATGAGCCCGGTCAGGTCGGCGGTCCGGCCCCGGCCGACCGAGCGGTCGAGCCCGGAGACGACCCCGGCGGTGGTGCTGTTGCGCAGGCCGAGCTGGTTGCCGACGGCGACCACGGCGTCGCCCACGCCCAGTCCCGCGCCGCCGAGCACGGCCGGCACGACCACCGAGGGCAGCTTGCTGACGGTCAGCGTCGCGATGTCATCGGCGGCCTCGGCGGTGGCGACCTTGGCCGCCGAGCGGGTGCCATCGGCGAAGGTCACCTGGATGGCGGTGGCGCCCTCGACGACATGCAGGGCGGTGAGCACCGTGCCGTCCGCGTTGACGACCACCCCGGTGCCGGTGGCGGCCTCGGCGGCGGTGGTGCCGCCCTCGACGCCGCGGGCGACGGCGGAGGAACCGCCGGTGGCCTGGATGAACACCACCGACGGCAGCAGCGTCTGGTAGACCTGCGGGACGGTGAGGACGGTGGCCGAGGCCGACGGGCTGGGCGGCGCGGCGACCGTTGCCGGATCGCCGGCGGAACCCCAGCGGAAGAAGATCGCGGCGGTGAGCGCCAGCGCGGCGGCGATCGCCGCCCAGGGCAGCAGACCGCGGTTCCCGTACGCGCGCCAGGGCCGCCTGCGGGTCCGTTCCGGCTCACTGCCGCCCGTGAGGTCGATGACCATCACCCCAGGCTAGGCCGCCCACCTCAAAGATCCATGTGAGTGGCCTGAGCGTGCCGACCGTGCACATACGGGTATGACCGGACACTCCCGGGGGTAGTGCGAGCGCACGGCGACCCGGCGTTGGAGGCCCAGTGACGAACGCGGAGGATCAGCTCGGCGAGGACGAGCGTGAGCACCTCGACGAGGAGGAGGCCGAGCAGGTAGAACCCGTCCGGCCGCCCGACCTCAACCAGGAGTCGAACCGCTCGGCGACCCGCCTCGAGCTCTTCTTCGACCTGGCCTTCGTGCTGTTCGTCGCCCGCTGCGCCGACGTGCTGGCCAAGGACGAGACCTGGTCCGGCGCCGCCGTGTTCGCCGCGGTGCTCTCGATCGGCTGGTGGGCGTGGGCCAGTGCCACCCTGTACGCCAACCGGTTCGACACCGACGACGCGGTGTTCCGGCTGATCACCCTCACCGCCATGGCCGGCGTGGTGGCGATGGCCGCCGCGGTGGACAAGATCGATGAACCCACCGGCCGCTGGTTCGTCATCGGCTACGTGATCATCCGGCTGGCCCTGATCGCCGGCTACGTACGGGCCTGGCGGCACGTGCCCAAGGCCCGCTCGACGGCCCGGCTGTACCTGATCGGGCACGGGCTGGGCGCGGCGATCTGGCTCGTCTCGCTGGCCGTGCCGGCCCCGGCCCGGTACGTGCTGTGGGGCGTCGGCGTGCTCGCGGACCTGGTGTGGCCGACCGCCGCGGCCCGGTTGAAGGACGCCGTCCCGCTGCACCTGGAGCACCTGCCGGAACGCTTCGGGCTCTTTGTCATCCTGGTCCTCGGCGAGTCCGTGGCCGCGGTGGTGACCGGCCTGCACGACGGCGAGTGGAAGCCGGCCGTGGTGGTCACGGCGGTGGCGGCGTTCGTGGTGGCGGCGGCGCTGTGGTGGATCTACTTCGACCTGTCCGGCGGTGCGGCCAAACGCCGGCTGGCCGCCGAGGGCGACCACGCGACCAAGCACGGCGTGCACGACTTCTACGTGTACGTGCACCTGCCCCTCGCGGTCTCGCTGGCGGCGGTGGCGGTCGGGCTCGAACACGCCGTGCTGCACGGGGCCGACGACCACCTCACCGCCGGTACGAGGTGGGTGCTGGGCATCGCCACCGCCGGCTACCTGCTCAGCGCCGCCGTCATGCAGGGCCAGCTGGGCCAGCGGATCCGGGGGGCGGTGGTGTGGCCCGGTGCCGGCGTACCGCTGGCCCTGCTGATCGCCCTGCTCGACCTCTCCCCCGCCGTCACCGTCGGCCTGTTCGCGGTGCTCACCGTCGGGGGTGTGGTGACCGGTTTCCTGCTGCACCGCTCCGGCGAGGTCCGCACCGCCAAGATCTGAGGGAGCGGCGGCGCGGCCTACAGTGGCGGGATGCTGGACGGTTGCGAGCGGTCCGTCGTCGTCGCGCCCATGGCCGGCGGGGTCTCCACGACCGCGCTGGTGCGGGCGGCGGCCGAGGCCGGGACGGCGGGATTCCTGCCCGCCGGTTACCTGACGCCCGAGGTGGTCGAGGGTCAGCTGCGAGAGTTACGCGGTCATCCGTACGGGCTCAACATCTTCGTGCCGTCGAGGACCGCTCCCGACGTGGCCGCGGTGGAGGCCTACCGTGCGCGGCTGGCTCCCGAGGCCGAGCGGTACGGCGTAGAGCTG
>NZ_JBEZGQ010000714.1:4218-4505 GCF_040650095.1 Actinoplanes sp. NPDC048791
ACTTCGCGGCCAAGGTCGAGCTGGCCGTGGCCGCCGCACCGGCGTGGGTGAGCTTCACCTTCGGCATCCCGGACGCGGCCGTGGTCGACGCGCTGCGCCGGGCGGGTTCGACAGTGCTGATCACCGTGACCGACGCGGACGAGGCGAGAGCTGCCGTGGCCGCCGGCGCCGACGCGGTGGTGGCTCAGGGCGGCAGCGCCGGTGGGCATTCCGCGACGACCCGTCCCGCGAGCTACGTCGGGGACCGGGGCACGGCCGAGCTCGTCCGTGAGGTGCGGGCGGCGGTG
>NZ_JBEZGQ010000715.1:0-4504 GCF_040650095.1 Actinoplanes sp. NPDC048791
GCCGGGCACCCGCCGCCGGAAACGCGTCAGATCAGGGCGGACGTCGCGTTGACGTCGGTCGCCTTGGAGATCACGTGGTCGACGATCCCGTAGTCCTTGGCCTCCTGGGCGGTGAACCAGCGGTCCCGGTCGGAGTCGCGGCCGATCTCCTCCGGGGTGTGCCCGGTGTGGAAGGCGATCCGCTCGTTCATGACCGACTTGATGTGCAGCATGCTCTCGGCCTGGATGGCGATGTCGGCCGCGGTGCCGCCGATGCCGCCGGACAGCTGGTGCATCATCACCCGGGCGTGCGGCAGGGCGTACCGCTTGCCGGCGGTGCCGGCGCAGAGCAGGAACTGACCCATCGAGGCCGCCATGCCCATGGCGATCGTGGCCACGTCGTTCTTGATGTACTGCATCGTGTCGTAGACGGCCATACCCGCGCTGATGGAACCACCCGGCGAGTTGATGTACAGGGCGATGTCCTTCTCGCTGTCGGCCGAGGCGAGCAGCAGCATCTGCGCGCAGATCCGGTTGGTCACCTCGTCGTTGACCTCGCTGCCGAGGAAGATGATGCGCTCCCGGAGCAGCCGCTCGAAGACCTGGTCGTCAAAGGATGCGCCACCCGCCCGCATCGCGATCTCGTCAACTCTCATGGACCCACCCTCTCGCACGAGCCGGGAGTCTGTCGCACCCACCCGGCATTCGACCTCTACCACCTTCCCCGGTAAAGGGCGCGGATCCCAGCGATTCTCCTCAGGGCGAAAGACTGGAGGTCACCGGCAAGGATGACCGGGACGGAACTGCAGGAAGGGGCAGGCAGTGATCGATCTCGACCAGCCGGCTCATGACCGGAGACGGCGCCGCCTCGCTACCGGACGGGCGCTGGTCCTGGTCGTGGTGGGGTCGTTTCTGGCCGGCGGGGTGCTGGGTGGCGTGGCGACGTACCTCGGGTGGTATCGGCCGTTGGCGGCGTCAGTGGACCAGGCGGACCAGGCCGACTGGTCCACGGTCTCGGTGCTGCTCTTCGCCGAGGACGGTGTGCTGACGGTGGACGACGAGCAGCGGCGGGTACGCATCGAAGCCCAGGTCACGGTCGTCAATGCCGGGCCGGAGATGGTCGGCGTCCTTGCCGTCCGCGTCGACCAGCCGGGCGTCACCGTGCGCAGCCCCGAGAAGGAACGACAGGTCCCGCCGGGCACGACGTTGCCCGTCGACGTGGTGGTCGAGTGGAACTGCGCCGTGGATCCGCCCGGGGAACTCATTGCTGCCGTCAGCCTGGAGACCGAGGACGAGCAGGTCCGGAAAATGGTGCCGGCGACCCTTTCCGGCACGCCGTGGATCGAGAGCAGGCGTAAGGGTTGCGCCGGCTCGGGCTGACTCGCCGGGGGTCCGGGCGGCTGAGTACCGTTGCTTCCCGTGCCAGAGGGACACACCATTCACCGTTAGCTGGCGACCAATTCGGGCCTCCACCAGCAGAGTCCTTCTTGCTGATCGCGAGCCGAACCCCATCCGGACCCCCTCGTGCAGGCGTAGTCAGCGCTCTGGCTGTTCTGGGTGGCCTGCTACCTGGCTGCCCTGAGCCGGTTCATTGGGGTCCGCGCCTGGTTGAGCACGCCGGGCCGCTGTTGCCCACGTCGCCGCCCAACAGCCACGCCTGCCGTCGAACGTGGGGAAGCACAAGCTTTCCCAAGCTTGCCATGAGCCCGCCTTTCTCTGTGCACTCGCTGTGGCTACACCATCCCCTGTGGATGATCGAGCCAGGTTATGGAAGAACAGGCGAGTTATGGCTGGTCCTTCTGCTGGCGGGCGATTCACTCAGTCAGGTGACACGGTGGTGCGCTGGGCTTGGCTCGATTATTCTCAGGCCGTCTTCGGAATGGACGGCCGAAGGTATGCCGAGACGAGACATCGGCTGACCCCAGTCCCGAGCGCAACTGGGGTAGAACTACCGCTTTAGCCCTCAACAACCGCATTCCCCAACCTGTACGCGGCTCGGCGCGGACATGATGAAGGGCGCGCGCGTTGCAATGGCTGTGGTTCGTCTTGGTTCTAGCGTTCATCCCACTCTTGGCCTTTGGCATGTGGCTGGGCTTCAACCTCCTGCTCGCCAAATGGCACGGCTTGGAAGCGCTCGACAAGACGCCCCAGATCTACCGGCCCTTCCGCCCGCAGGATTGGGCGGCTCGCCGCCTGCCGGTTGACCCCGCGCAGCCGCCTGCTGAACCGCAGTCCCCACGGCAACTCCCTCCCGCTGCTTAAGGCAGTGGGGAAGCAGAGGCAGGCTCCGTAGGCTGCGGCGCCTCCGCGGGGAGAGGGGGCGCCTGGCCGAGCATCCCGCGTGCGACGCTGGCCCACTGCCTTATAGGGAAGACGGCCGCTACCTGCAACGCGACCTTAAGTCCAGGCACGCCTAGAAGCTTGGCGACGGCGAAGCAGAACCTGAGGTACATGCCCCAAGCCGCGAGGAGAAAGGCGGCTGCGATGGCCAGGACGGCAATGATGAGAGTGGTCAACTCTTTCCCTCTGAACTCGCGACAAGTAGACCGACGCACACCGCTGAGCGGCGATGTGTTTCTCGGTCTTTCCGTCGGGTTCGGGCGGGAAGGTTGCCCGGTCACTTGCGTGACTTCACCCCATCCCTTAAGGCAAGGGAGGATGCGATGTTAGCAAGGAAGCGCTCAAGCTACCGCAGAGTCGGGCGTCTGAGTAGCCTTGGACCCCGTGCCAGAGGGACACACCATTCATCGGCTTGCGGCGCGGCATCGGGCGCTCTTCGCCGGGCAGGTCGTTCGGGTCGCCAGCCCGCAGGGGCGGTTCGCCGCCGGGGCCGCGCTGCTGGACGGGCGCACGCTGGTCGACACCGAGGCGTACGGCAAACATCTGCTGCACCACTTCGACGACGAGTCGACGATGCACATTCATCTCGGGCTCTACGGGAAGTTCGCCGATGGTGACCTGCCCGCGCCCGCGCCCGTCGGGCAGGTGCGGCTGGCCATGTCCGGTGCCCGCCACTGGTTGGAGCTGCGGGGTCCGACCGCCTGCGAGGTCCTCGATCCGGTGCAGGTCGCGGCGCTGCGGGCCCGGCTCGGGCAGGATCCGTTGCGCGACGATGCCGAGCCGCGGCTGGCGTACACCCGGATCGTGGCCAGCGGCAAGCCGGTGTTCGCGCTGCTGCTCGACCAGACGGTGGTGGCCGGGTGCGGGCTCATCTACGCCAACGAGGTGTTGTTCCGGGCCGGGCTGGCGCCGACCACGCCGGGGCGGGACGTCAGCGTGCAGTGCTGGGCGGAGCTCTGGGACGACCTGCGTGCCCTGATGAAGGAGGGGGTCGTACGGGGGCGGATCGACACCGTCCACACCGCTCACACGCCGGAGGCGATGCGGCGGGCGCCGCGGGTGGACCGGCACGGCGGTGAGGTTTATGTCTACCGCCGTACGGGTCAGCCGTGCCTGGTCTGCGGCACCGCGGTCACCCGGGGGCCGATGGCCGGCCGGAACCTCTACTGGTGCCCGGTCTGCCAGCCCTCAGAGTGAGGACGCCGGGCCGGGAGCCGCCGCGGTCGGGGCCGGCGGCTGGTCCGGGATGCCGAGCTGGAAGTTCTCGGTCAGCCAGGGCAGCAGCTGCTCGTACGCCAGGATGGTGTCCGGCTGGTTGAAGTCGTGCGACAGCACGATCGCGCCCGGCCGGGTCTCCTTCTGCACGCCCTTGACGATCTTGTCGACGTGGGCGGCGTCGTCCTCTTTCTCGGTGTGCTCCCAGTCGCGGGGGTCGACCTCCCAGTAGAGCGAGGTCATGCCGTCCGTGTACGCCGTCTGCACCAGGGCGTCGGTGAAGTTGCCGCCCGGGGCGCGGAAGAACGGGATCTCCGCACCCGGCACCGCGGCCCGGATCGCCTCGTTGGTGCGGCGCAGGTCGTCCTGGATCTTGCCCGGGCGCTTCTTGCCGATGGTCAGGCTGTGGTCCCAGGTGTGGTTGCACAGCGTGTGACCGGCCGCCCGACACCCTGGTCCAGGTCGAGGGTGAGGGCCTGCGCGAGGGCGCCACCGTGGAGGTGCCGGCGACATGACCGCCGCCCTGGAGCTCTCCGCGGTGAGCAAGGTCTATCCGCCACCGTCCACCGTCACCGCGCTCGCCGACATCAACCTGGTGGTCGGCGCGGGCGAGACGGTGGCCATCACCGGCGCCTCCGGGGCCGGCAAGTCGACGCTGCTGAGCATCCTCGGCACCCTGGAACGCCCCACCAGCGGTACGGTCCGGATCGCCGGCACCGACACCTCGGCCCTGTCCGACCCGAAGCTGTCCGAGGTCCGCGCCACCAGCCTCGGCTTCGTCTTCCAGCAGTTCTTCCTTCTGGAACACCTCAGCGTCCTCGACAACGTGGCGACCGGCCTGCTGTACCGCGGCATGCCGGCCACCGCCCGCCGGGCGCACGCCGCCGAGGCGCTGGCCCAGGTGGGTCTCGCAGGCCGGATCCGGCACCGCGCCGGGCAGCTCTCCGGCGGTGAACGGCAACGGGTCGCG
>NZ_JBEZGQ010000716.1:0-4499 GCF_040650095.1 Actinoplanes sp. NPDC048791
GCCAGCGCAGCGGCGGCATCCCCCGCGGTCCGGAAGGACCGCGCGGACGGTCGCGCCCGGAGTTCGAGCGCGGACCGGAAGCCCCCCGGGAGTACGCGGACCGGAGCCGCCGTCGCGAACGGGACACCAGCTGGCAGCAGGAACTCGCGTCCGGCGCCTGGAACCGGGACCCTGAGTCGGACGTGTGGCTGCGCGACAGCGACACCGGCCAGTGGCACCGGCAGGAGCTCGAGGACGAGGAAGACGAGGACGATGACCGAGGCCCGCGCCGAGGTCCCCGCGACGACGATCGCGGTAACGGCGGCGGCCGACGCGCCATCGAGAGCAGCGAGGCGGTCTCCCGACGTGACCGGGACGAGTCCGCGCGCTTCCGCAGCGAGCCGGCCGACGAGGACCGGGGTGGCCGGCGCCGCACGGCCGAGCCCCGTTCGACGCGTCTGCAACTGACGGCGAGCGCCGAACCGCCGCTCGACCCCGAGGTCTGGCGCCGCGACGGCGAACCCCCGACCAGACCGATCCCTCCGCAGTCCCTGACGCGACAGCGCGACGGCAACATGCCGGTCTCCGCGCAGCCGAGCACCTGGGACCGGGACGCGCCGGCATCAGCCCAGCCGGGAGCTTGGGACCGCGAACGGGACATGCCCGTATCGGCCCAGCCCGGCCCGTGGGACCGGGACGCACCGGTGTCAGCCCAGCCCGGAGCTTGGGACCGCGAGCGGGACATGCCTGTCTCCGCCCAGCCCGCGACCCGGGACCGCGAGGACATGGCGTCCGGATACCGGTCGCGGGAGGCCGACCAGCCGTTCTCGGCGCCACCGGACCCGCGCCGGCGTGCCGCCGCGCCTGATCTGGGTGAAGCGGCTTACGACAGCCCGGTTTCCGCCCAGCCCGCCTCCTGGCAGCGTGATGCCGATCCGACGTCCGCGCCGCCGGACCAGCGCCCCCGCGGCGCTGCATCCGTGCCGGGACCCGACTCCCTGCGCCGCGACGGCGGCACACCCACGCGTCCCGTGTCCGGCACGGCGGCCGCGCCGGTATCGTCCCAGCCCGGTGCCTGGCGGGCCGATGCCCAGGCCGCCGCCCGCACCGACGCCTGGCGCAACCAGCTGCGCGCCGAGCAGGGCGAACCGCCGCTGGTCAGCGACGCGGTGACCGAGATCCGGCCCCGCGAGCCGGGGGCGTGGCGGGAAGCTGAGGCGGAGGGTCCCGTCCGTGGCTCGGCGACCTACCGCGAGCACAGCACCGGGGACTGGCGGCGCGAGCTCAGCGCCGACAGCGATCTGGCCGACGGTGAGTCGCGGCGGATCAGCACGGCTGACTTCGTGCCGTTCCGGCCGCCGTCCAAGAACGGTGCCGCGGCGTCGGTGAAGGTGCCGGCCGCGAATTCGGCCGCCGAGGGTGCCACGGAGGTCATTCAGCGTACGGGGGCCCGGTGGCAGGACCCGCCGGACACCCAGTGGCCACCGCGCGGTGCTGTGGCTTCGGCCGCCGGTACCTACGAGCGGCGCCCGGTCAGCACACTGCCGTCGCCGTCGGCGCGACAGAACGACCTGCTCGAACCGGATGAGGAACTCGAGGAGGACACCGGCGGTCCGCTCGCGGCCGTGGGTTACACGGTCGTCTGGTACGGCGTGCCAGTCGTCCTCTTCGTGCTCTACATGCTCGTGCTCAACGGCAGCCAGCAGGCGCACGCGCTCGACACCCTGGCCGGCGCCGCCCCGCAGTTCGGCCTGTCCCTGGTGCTGAGCATGCTGGTGGCGGTGGGCCTGCGCTGGGCGAGCGGCTCCTGGAAGGCAGCCAGTGTCGGCCTCGCCGCCGCGGTGATGGGCGGCGGCCTGGCGACCGTGCTGACCTCCGCCATCACCGGTCAATCCCTCAGCTGACGAGCAAAACCAGCCCAGCTCCGAAGCAGGCAAAGCTAAAGCCGGCAGAAGGTCAAGATAAGCCAAGACGCGAAGCAGGCCAGTCGAGGCGAGCCCAGCTCTACAGCAGGCAAAGCCGAAGCAAGCCGAGCTCCGAAGCAGGCCGACGGCCGAAGCAAGCCAAGCTCCGAAGCAGGCCGACGGCCGAAGCGAGCCAGCCAAGGGCCGGAAACGACAGAGCGCGCCGGACCCCGAAGGGCCGGCGCGCTCAGCGTGAGGCGTGAAGCGGTGAAGCGTCTTACTTGGCGGCGACGACGTTCACGGGGAACGACGCGGTCACCTCGGGGTGCAGCTTGACCTGGACCTTGTAAGCGCCCGTGGTCTTGATCGGGGCCGTCAGTTCCAGGCGGCGCCGGTCGAGAGCCGGACCGCCCGCGGACTTGACCGCGTCCACGATCTCGGCCGGGGTGATCGAGCCGAACAGGCGGCCACCGGTGCCGGAGCGCGCCTGCAGGGTGACCTTCAGGCCCTCGAGCTGGCCCTTGACCTCGTTGGCCTGGCCCAGGTCGCGGATCTCGCGGGCGTCGCGCGCCCGCTTGATGACCGTGACCTGCTTCTCGGCGCCCTTGCTCCACTGGATCGCGAAGCCCTGCGGCAGCAGGTAGTTACGGCCGTAGCCGTTCTTGACCTCGATGACATCGCCGGGGGTGCCGAGGCCCGACACTTCCTGCGTGAGGATGATCTTCATATCGGTGCCTCCCCTCAGCGCGCCGTGGCCGTGTACGGCAGGAGCGCCATCTCACGGGCGTTCTTGACCGCGCGGGCGATCTGCCGCTGCTGCTGCGAGGTCACGCCGGTGACCCGCCGAGCGCGGATCTTGCCGCGGTCGGAGATGAACTTGCGCAGCAGCGCGGTGTCCTTGTAGTCGATGTAGGTGATCCCGTCCTTGTCGAGCGGGTTCACCTTCTTCTTCGGCTTGCGAAGTGCCGCAGCCTTAGCCATAGCTCTTGACTCCTGAAATCATGACCCGTAAGGGCTTAGAAAGGTGGCTCGTCGTCGAACGAGGAGTTGCTGCCGCCACCGCCGCCAGCGGCGGGACGGGAGCTGGAAGCCGGGGCCGCCGTGGCCCAGGGGTCGTCGAAGTTGTTGCCGCCTCCGCCGCCGCTGGGCTGCCGGTTGCCACCACCAGCGCCGCCGCCGGAGGCGCCGAAGCCGCCCCCACCGCCGCCGCCGGACCGGGACATCTTCTGCACCTTCGCCGTGGCGTAGCGCAGGGACGGGCCGATCTCGTCGACCTCGAGCTCATAGACGGTGCGCTTCTCGCCCTCGCGGGTCTCGTAGGACCGCTGGCGCAGCCGGCCCTGCACGATCACCCGAGCGCCACGCTGCAGCGACTCGGCGACGTGCTCAGCAGCGTCACGCCAGACGTTGCACGCGAGGAAGAGTGGCTCGCCGTCTTTCCATTCGCCCGACTGCCGGTCCATCGTCCGCGGCGTCGAAGCGATGCGGAACTTGGCGACCGCCGCCCCCGAGGGGGTGAAGCGCAGCTCAGGGTCGTCGGTCAAGTTACCGACGACCGTGATGGTGGTTTCTCCTGCCATGATCTTCTCCTCGCCGCTTCATGCGTTTTCGCAAGGAGGCTCCCAGAGCCCCCTGACAAAAACGACCGTCAGCGGGTCTCGGGCCGGATGACCTTGGTACGCAGGATCGACTCGTTCAGCCGGAGCTGACGGTCCAGCTCGGCCACGGCCTCCGGCGTCGCCTGCAGGTCGACGACGGCGTAGATGCCTTCGGCCTTCTTGTTGATCTCGAACGAGAGCCGGCGACGGCCCCACACGTCGAGCTTCTCCACCGAGCCGCCCGCGGTGCGGATCACGTTCAGGTACGTGTCGAGCGACGGTGCAACGGTGCGCTCCTCGAGACTGGGGTCGAGGATCACCATGAGTTCGTAATGACGCAAGACGTTCTCACCTCCTGTGGGCTGAACGGCCACGGTCTCTCCGTGGCAGGAGGTCTTGTGTCGCCCGCAACAGAAAACCGTGGGCGGCGCCCACGGCAGACCTGTTGCGAACCGAGCCAGCATACCCGGAGCCGGCCTGACGCCCAAAAAGGGCCCCGTCCACAGACGAGGCCCTTCGAGGTGGAAGCCGCGGGGCGTCCGGTCCGCATTCGCTGGGTGGGACCTGGGGAGGAACGACCACACCGATGAGGTTGGAACGGCCGCCCCGCGGAGCTTGCTGTGGAGTAGTCTACGCGACGCTTGCCCGAGATGCACGTTGCGACACAATTGCCCGAATTATTCCGATTGCTACGCCCAGCACGCTCACCGTGGCGATCACCGCGAGCAGACCGATCGGCTGCGACTCCGGCAGCGGGCGCATCGCCGCGACCGGCTCCGCCGCGACGATCCCGGAGGACGGACCGGCCGGGAGCTCCGGCGCGGCCGCCGTCGGCGACGAGGGCAGATCAAGCGTGGGTACGCCGGGAAGAATCGTCTTGTCGTCACCGGGCGGCATCCCCGAGAACGCCGGTACGGCTGCTCCCGCCGTACCGGTGACCGGGATCTTGGTCTTGACCCGCGGAGCCGCACCGCCCTGCGGCATGGCCTGGGCCGCCGTGGTCGCGGCCTGGGCTGCG
>NZ_JBEZGQ010000717.1:0-4493 GCF_040650095.1 Actinoplanes sp. NPDC048791
GCGGGCGCGCAGCCGGTGCAGCAGTTCGGCCGGTCCGAGCCCGGTCAGTGCGCCGCGTGCGGCCGGGATTCCCGGGACGGTCGTGGTCACGTCTGCACTGTGACATCGGTATGGCCCGAACCTCAAACGGGTACGACGGGAGGGTGCGACGCGTCGTGCCCGGAGCGTCGGTGGTTAGATTCGCTGTGGAGATCGGCTGCCTGAAGGCTTGACCCCGAGGGAGGAGGACCGATGGAGCTGTCGCTGACGACCCGTACCGTCGGCGAGCACACGGTGCTCGACGTCGGTGGTGAGGTCGATGTCTACACGGCGCCACGCCTGCGTGAGCGGCTCGTGGAGCTGGTCGACGGTGGGTCGCGCAACGTCGTGGTGGATCTCGCCCGCGTCGACTTCCTCGACTCGACCGGCCTCGGTGTGCTGGTCGGCGCCCTGAAGCGGCTGCGCGCCGCCAACGGGACGTTCGGGCTGGTCTGCGCCAAGGAGCCGCTGCTCAAGATCTTCCGGATCACCGCGCTCGACCAGGTGTTCCCGATCTACCCCTCCGTCGAGGCGGCCACCTCGACCTCGTCCGGCGATCGCGACGACAACCCCCCGACGGCGTGATGGCCACGGTTCGGCTGTCGTTCTCCCCGGCCCCGGTGCACGTGCGTACGGCCCGGCTGGTCGGCGTGGCGGTGGCCCGGCGAGCGGGCGTCGCCGAGGAGTTGCTCGACGAGGTCCGGCTGGCCATCGGTGAGGCGTGCACCCGGGCGGTCGCCCTGCACCGGCAGTACCACCTGCCCGACCTGGTGATGGTCGAGATGTCCGACACCGACTCGTACACGGTCCGGGTCATCGACCGGGCGCCGATCGAGGCCAGCGTCGGCCTGGCCAAGCTGCCGCCGGACGAGCTGGCCGACGAGTCGCTCACCGACGAGGCGCTGACCACCGGCGTGGGCTTCGCCCTGCTCGCCGGCTTCGTGGACGACCTGCAGGTGCGCCCGGTGGAAGAAGGCGCCGGCACCGAGGTCCGGATGGTCTGGCCCGTCCACCGGCGTTGAGACAAAGGCGCCGTTGAGCGCACAAATCACACCGTTCGGCGCATGGCATGGGAAACCCCTGCTGGGGGCGCGAAGCCTAGGCGGTAACCGATTCGCGTGCCAACCGCTAACACAGCGGTAAACATCACCCTGACACGGCCGGATCCAGGTGTGACCATCACCACGTTCGGCCGCTACAGTACGCCGGTAATCAGCTACTGCTCCCTGGTTCCGCGTCCGCGGGACCAGGTTGTCGTCTCCTAGAGCAGGGAGTGCGCCCGGCGGTTTCGTCCGCTGCCCGGGTGCGGTCGGTGTACAGGAGGACATTGATGTCCGGGACCTCCATAACCCTCGCTGCGGAAAGCAGCGGGGGGTCGCTCGACAGTTCGAACGTCACGTTCGTCATCGTCGCGATCGTTTTCGCGCTGGTGGCGCTGGCCTTCGCGGCTGTCTTCGTCAAGTCGGTGCTGTCCGCGGGCCGCGGCACCACCAACATGCAAGAGATCGCGGGGGCGGTCCAGGAAGGCGCTTCGGCGTATCTGTTCCGGCAGTTCAAGACCCTCGCCATCTTCGTCGTCATCGCGGTCGTGCTGCTCTTCCTGCTGCCGGTGCACAACACCGACAGCGAGACCACGGTCAAGATCGGCCGTTCGCTGTTCTTCATCGTCGGCGCGGTCTTCAGCGCGTTCATCGGCGGCGCGGGCATGGCTCTCGCGACCCGGGCGAATCTGCGGGTCGCCGCGGCCGCTGGTGAGGCCGGTGGCCGGGAGAGGGCGATGGGCATCGCCTTCAAGACCGGTGGCGTGGTCGGCTTCCTCACCGTCGGCCTGGGCCTGTTCGGTGGCGCGCTGGTCGTGCTGATCTACCGCAGCGACGCCGCGACCGTGCTCGAGGGCTTCGGCTTCGGTGCCGCGCTGCTCGCCATGTTCATGCGGGTCGGCGGCGGCATCTTCACCAAGGCCGCCGACGTCGGCGCGGACCTGGTCGGCAAGGTCGAGCAGGGCATCCCGGAGGACGACGCGCGGAACCCGGCGACCATCGCCGACAACGTCGGCGACAACGTCGGCGACTGCGCCGGCATGGCCGCCGACCTCTTCGAGTCGTATGCGGTCACGCTGGTCGCCGCGCTGATCCTGGGCCAGGCCGCGTTCGGTCAGGACGGGCTCATCTTCCCGCTGATCGTCTCCACGGTCGGTGTGGTCATCGCGATCGTCGGTGTCTTCATCACCCGCCTGCGGGCCTCGGACAAGAGCGGCCTGACGGCCATCAACCGAGCCTTCTACATCTCGGCGCTGCTGTCCGCGGTCATCGTGGCGATCGTCAGCTTCGTCTACCTGCCGGACACCTTCGCCGGGTTCGGGGACGCCGCGAGCATCGATCCCGACGTGGTCGCCAGCGGCCGCAACCCGCAGCTCGTCGCCATCGGCGCCGTCGTCATCGGCATCGTGCTGGCCGCCGCCATCCAGGCGCTGACCGGCTACTTCACCGAGACCAGCAAGCGCCCGGTGCAGGACATCGGCAAGTCGTCGCAGACCGGCGCGGCCACCGTCGTGCTCGCCGGCATCAGCGTCGGCCTGGAGTCGGCCGTCTACTCGGCGCTGGTGATCGGCGCCGGCGTCTTCGGGGCCTACCTGCTGGGCGGCACCTCGATCACGCTGTCGCTGTTCGCGGTGGCCCTGGCCGGCACCGGCCTGCTCACCACGGTCGGCGTCATCGTCGCGATGGACACCTTCGGCCCGATCTCGGACAACGCGCAGGGCATCGCGGAGATGTCCGGCGACATCGACGAGAACGGCGCGCGGATCCTGACCGAGCTCGACGCGGTCGGCAACACCACCAAGGCGATCACCAAGGGCATCGCGATCGCCACGGCCGTACTGGCCGCGACGGCGCTGTTCGGTTCGTACACGAACACCCTGCAGTCGTCGCTGGCGGACGCGGGCATCCCGGCCGACCAGATCGGCGCACGCATCCTCGGCCTGCTGAACATCTCCGACCCGCGCAACCTGGTCGGCCTGCTCATCGGCGCCGCGGTCGTGTTCCTCTTCTCCGGCCTGGCCATCAACGCCGTGTCCCGCTCGGCGGGCGCGGTCGTGATGGAGGTACGCCGCCAGTTCCGCGAGTTCCCCGGCATCATGGAGCGCACCCAGCGCCCCGAGTACGGCAAGGTCGTCGACATCTGCACCCGGGACGCCCAGCGTGAGCTGCTCACTCCCGGTCTGCTGGCCATCCTGGCGCCGATCGCGGTGGGCTTCGGCCTGGGCGCCGGCGCGCTGGCCTCCTACCTGGCCGGTGCCATCGGCGCGGGCACGCTGATGGCCGTCTTCCTGTCCAACTCCGGTGGCGCTTGGGACAACGCCAAGAAGCTGGTCGAGGACGGTGCGTACGGAGGCAAGGGCTCCGACGCGCACGAGGCCACGATCATCGGCGACACGGTGGGTGACCCGTTCAAGGACACCGCCGGCCCGGCCATCAACCCGCTGCTCAAGGTCATGAACCTGGTGTCGCTGCTGATCGCCCCGGCCGTGGTGACCCTGAGCGTCGGCACCGACGCCAACGACCCGGTCCGGATCACCCTCGCGGTGGTCGCGGCCCTGATCGTGGCCGGTGCGGTGGTCTGGAGCAAGCGCAAGCCGATCTCCATGGGCGAGCCCAGCCCGACCACGGAGACCAAGTCGGAGCGGATCAGCGCCTGATCCCAGCACGACTGATAGGGCACCCGGCACTCGCCGGGTGCCCTCTGTCGGAGGTTGGCCGTACGCTGCAATCCATGCGCACGGCCCGCACCACACCCTTACTGCTTGTTCTCTCGTTCGTCGTGACACTGGGTGGTTGCGCGGGCGGTCCCGCGCCCCGCGCCTGGGCCGCCTCGGTCTGCACGGTGCTCGCGCCCTGGCGCTCCGAGATCGGCACCCTGGCGACCCGCACCCAGCAGCAGATGACCGCCGAGACCACCCCGGCGCAGGCCAAGGAAAACCTGACCCGGCTCTTCGGCGGGGCCGAGTCGGCCAGTGAGAAGGCCCGGGCCGGCGTGCGCAAGGCCGGCGTACCGGACGTCGAGCAGGGCAAAGAGGTCGCCGACAGCTTCACCGCCTCGCTGAGTGCGATGCGCGACGCGTACGGGCGGGCCAAGAGCGGGATCGCGGCGCTGGCCACCAGCCCGTCGAAGGACTTCTACACCAAGGTCGGCTCCGTGGTGGACACCCTCAACGTCGAATACAAGCAGAGTGAGCTGGACACCAGCCGGCTCGACTCGGAAGAGCTGAAGAAGGCGTTCGACGAGGCGCCGGAATGCCGCTGACGGGCACCTGCTGATGACGGAGCGCCGCTGACCATGACCGAGCCCGGGTGGCCGCTGATCCCGCGTGAGGTGCTGCCCGCGCCGGTTCCGGACGCCCGGATCCCGGCCGCGCCGAAGGTCCGGCGCCGCGCGGCGCTGACCGTGCCGGCCGGCCGGCAACTGTCGATCTTCGG
>NZ_JBEZGQ010000718.1:0-4490 GCF_040650095.1 Actinoplanes sp. NPDC048791
CCACGCCGTCGACCTGGGCCCGGCCACGGAGCCGGGCGCCTCGTTGCCGCGGGAGGCCTGGGTCCGGCCGATCGCCGACGAGCGGGTGCTGCCCGACGATCCGGCCGAGCATGCGGTGCGCCGGGAGTCCGTACGCCTGGCGTTCATCGCCGCCCTGCAACGGCTCTCGCCGCGGCAGCGCGCCGTGCTGATCCTGCGTGACGTGCTGAGCTGGCCGGCCCGGGAGGTGGCCGATCTGCTCGACACGTCGGTGCCCTCGGTGACCAGCTCGCTGCAGCGGGCCCGGGCCACCGTGCGCCGCGCCGGGACGGTGCAGCCGTTGGAGCCGGATGCCGAGGCGCTGCTCGAACGGTACTGCCGGGCGTTCGAGCGCTACGACGTGGCGGCGATGGTGGCGTTGCTGCACGAGGACGCGATGATGACCATGCCGCCGTTGCTGTGGTGGCTGCGCGGGCGCGAGCAGATCCGGCAGGTGCTGCTGGGCGGCGACGGATCGTGCCGGGACGCGCGGATGGTGCCGGTCGCGGCCAACGGCACGATCGCGTACTGGCAGCAGCGGCCGACCGGGCCGGGTGGGGCCTACGAGCCGTTCGCCCTGATGTTCTTCGAGACCCGGGACGGCCTGATTACCGAGATCACCACGTTTCTCGACGAGCCGGCCGCGCCGTGGGGGCAGGATGGGACGCGTGCAGAGTGATTGTGAATTGGCCCGGACAGCCGCCCTCGCCGGCGCGACAGTCGCCCTGAAGTACTTCGCCGAGCTCGCCGGCCTGCCGCGCGAGCTCAAGGCCGACGGCAGCGTCGTCACCGAGGCGGACCGGGCCACCGAGGCCGCGATCCGCGCGGTGCTGGCCGAGGCCCGGCCGCACGACGCCATCCTGGGGGAGGAGGGCGGCGAGACCGGCGCGGGCGCCCGGCGCTGGATCATCGACCCGATCGACGGGACGGCCCAGTTCGTCACGGGCGACGACCGGTGGCTGGTGCTGGTCGCCCTGGAGGAGGCCGGCGAGATCGTCGCCGGGGTGGCCGCGGTCCCCGCGCAGGACCGGGTCTGGTGGGCGCGTCGCGGCGGCGGCGCCTACGAGACAAACCTCGACGGTACGGCGGACAAGCGCGTCCACGTCACCGACCGCCGCACCACGCTGAGCGCCGCCCGGCTCGGTGTCGTCCCGGTCGCCCCGAACGTCTACCCCTCCGACCTGGCCGTCGCCGCGCCGCTGACCGCCGTGACGCCGGCCGTGGAATGGGATGTGCACGCCGGCCTGCTCGTCGCCGGCGGCACCCTCGACCTGGCCGTGCAGACCCGCGGCGAGGTGTGGGACTTCGCCGCCACCTCGTTGATCGTCACCGAGGCGGGCGGCTGCTACGGCGGGGTGGACGGCATCCGTGGGCCGCGCGCCGGTGTCTCGCTCTACGCCGCGAACCGTTCCCTGTGGCAGGCCGCGGCCGAGGTGCTCTGGCCGGCCTGAGCCACCCCCTACGGCGAGGTGCTGGAGTTCAGCGCGAAGACCAGCGCCGCGACCGCGCCGATGGACAGCACGACGCTGATGATGCCCAGGACGCGGCCGATCAGCGCCGGCCCGACGCCGTGCGCGCCGCGCCCGCGGGTGCTCATGACGATGGCGGCGATGCCGAAGATCCAGCCCAGCAGGCAGAACGACAGCGGTACGCCGACGACGCCCAGGATCAGCGCGGTCCGCCCGGCGTTGCGGTTCGGCGGGGTCGGCGGCGCGGCGTTGCGCGGGTCCCACTGCAACCGGGGCGGCAGATCCTGCACCTGGGCCATGAGATCCGAGGCGTACGTGGCCGTGCTGATCGCGACCACCCGGCCGTCGTACTGCTCGGTGGTCAGCAGGCCCTCGCCGAGGGCCTGACTCAGCTGGTCGATCACCTGGGTGCGGTGCACGGTGCCGATGCGCTCGTCCTTCATCGGTGGCGAACGTATCGCGCGCCGGGCGGACCGCGCGGCGAAACCCGCACAGTCACCCGCACGGAGTCGGTCAGGCCGGGGCCTGCAGCAGGATGGTCGTCCAGGCGCCGACGTGGACCCGGTCGCCGTGCCCGACGCTGCGGGTCTGCCCGGCCGTCAGCGGCTTCGGCTCGTCGTTGAGGTAGGTGCCGTTGGTCGAGCCGAGGTCGGAGACCAGCCAGACGCCGTCCACGCTCAGGGTCAGCAGGGCATGGCTGTGCGAGACGCCCGGGTCGGCGTCGGCCAGGTCGATCTCCGGGTCGGTGCCCTTCGACGTGCTCTTGCGGCCGATCCGCACCTGCGGGGCGGGCAGCGTCACCGTGCGTTCGGTGGGCTGCTCGGGGAAGTCGACACCCTCGATGGCGTTGGCCGCGAAGTACTCCCGGTCGGCGAACACGGTCGCCGTCCACTGTGCCGCCGGCTGCCCGGTCGCCGGGGGCTGGACCAGCGCGGGCACCTTGCCGGTGCTGTGGTCGAAGCCGCAGTCCTCGCAGAAGCGGCCCGCTCCGGCCCGGGGCGTGCCGCAGTTCGGGCAGGGTTCGCCGCTCGGGAAGGTTGGCGGGGCGGCCGGGGCGACACCCGGGGTGAACGCCGCCGTGCCACCGATCTTCGCGCCGCAGGTGTCGCAGAAGTCGTCCGTCGTGGACGCGTGGCCCTTGGGACAGGCGTACGTCGTCATGACGACCGTCCCACCCGCACGGTCTTGGTCGAGCGGGTGTCCAGGGCCATCTCGTCGGCCGCCTCGACCTTGCGGCGCAGCCGGACCGTGCCGGTCGCCGCGTCCTCGATGTCGACGACCGTGGCCAGCAGTTCCTCGGTCGCCTTGTTGCCGCTCTCGTGGGCGAGCTGCGCGGCCCGGCCGAACTTCAGCGTCGCCGTCCGGTCGTCGCCGGCCTTGCGCGCCTCGATGCCGGCCTGGATCGCGTCGGCCAGCTCGGCCTGCCCGGTGTAGTGCGCCACCTGACGGTTGATCCGGGTCGACAGCGCCGAGTCCTCGGTCCAGACCGCCCGCACCAGGGTCTGCGCCAGCACGGTCTCGCCCTCCACCACGGACACCCGGGCCGCGAGCATCTCGTCACCGGCCGCGCCGGCGGTCACGTCGACGCAGACGTGGTAGTCGCGGCTCTCCGAGCCCCACGCGCCCAGCGGGTAGCGGCCGGCCCGGGGACCGTCCTCGACCCGCTTGCCGGTCAGGTCGGCCACCTGCGGCTCGACCTGCTTGACGAAACGCACCGTCGCGTTCACCGGGGTCCAGACCTTGAGCTGCACGTCGGCGCTGGTCTTGCCCATCGCCGCGGTCATCATCTGCTCGAACGCGGCGGCCAGGTCCTGCGGGCGGGCGACGATGTCGACCGTGCCGAGCATCGCGGTGGCGATCTTGCGCAGCTCGGAGACCGTCCAGTTGGTGCCGACGCCGCGGCAGTCGCACGTGAAGGTGCCGCCGAGCTCCTGCAGCACACCCTCGAGGTAGCCCTTGTACTCGCCGTTCTCGCCGTCGGTCAGCAGGATGGCGTGGGTGATGTCGCCCGGGCGCTGGGCGAACAGCTGGCCGGCCAGCTTGAGCCAGGCGCCCATGGCCGTACCGCCGTTGGCCTGGAGCCGGTCGATCGCGCCGACGGCCTGGGCCCGGGTCTCGGGAGTGGCCACCGCGAGCTGGCCCGGCGCCGGGAAGAGCTGCTGGGCGGTGCTCACGCCGGCGATGATGGCGAAGCGCACGCCGTCGTCGATGCAGTTGACCGCGGCCTTGGCGGCCTGGCGGGCGGCGACCATCCGGCCCTCGGCCTGCATCGAGCCGGAACAGTCGACGATGATGATCTCGGTGGCGCCGGCCGTGCGCCGTCCGCCCTCCGCGCCGGACGAGGCGACGGTGACGATCGCGTTGACTTCGGTCGCGCCCAGGGCGAGGAACTCGTTCTGGAACGCCTCGGCGGTGTACGGCACGGGCTCTCCCTTAGCTGTCGAGGGTGTTGAGGGGGACGAGGGCGACGGTGATGTTGTCCGAGCCGCCCGCCGCGTTGGCGAAGTCGACAAGGGCGCGACCGGCCTCCAGCAGACCCGCCGAGTCGCGCAGCGCGGCCCGGACGGTGTCGGCGAAGGCGGCCGGCTCGGTCAGGTAGTTCCACAGGCCGTCGCTGCAGAGCACCAGGTGGCCCGGGGTCTCGGCGAAGAAGGCACCGGTGCGCGGGCGGATCGTGCCCGCGTCCGCGCCCAGCCAGGCGGTGATGGCGTGCGCCTTGGGATCGTTCCAGGCGGACTGCGGGTCGACGCCCAGCGAGATGGCGTGGGTGGCCCACGAGTCGTCCTCGGTGAGCTGCACGGCTTCGCCCTCGACGGGCACCCAGTAGCCGCGGCTGTCGCCGACCCAGCCGTACCCGATCTCGGTGCCGCGCACGCAGGCCGCGACGATCGTGCAGGCCGGGTTGGACGTGGTCCGGCGCGGGTCGCCGGTCGCCGCCAGCGCGGCGACCGCGGTCCCGGCGGCCAGGATCGCCGCGGCGATGCTCTCCGGCAGCGCGGCCCC
>NZ_JBEZGQ010000719.1:0-4487 GCF_040650095.1 Actinoplanes sp. NPDC048791
CCGGCGTGCAGGAACGGAGTCGCCCCGGCGATCGCGGTCGGCGCGCCGATCGTGCTCAAGCCCCAGGCCTCGATCAGCTCGTCGAGCGAGCCGTACGGCGAATCGCGGCGCACCACCACGATCGACGGCTCCTGCACCAGCCGGGCGATCGGCGTGGCGTCCGCCAGCGTCACCTCGGCATCGGCCGCGATCTCGGCACCGATGAGTCCGAGCCCCATGAGCATGACCAGCAGGGCGTTGCCCTTCTCGTACGCGAGCCGGCGCAGCCCGACCACTCCCCCGGCGCCGGGCAGGTTGAACACCTCGACGCCGCGGGCGATACCGGCGTCGCCGAGCGCGGTGGCCAGCACCCGGGCCGTGATGTCGTAGCCGCTGCCGGGCGGGTTCGGCACCATGATCCGCAGGTCGTCGCCCGGCCCGGCCGGTGTGGTGCACCCCGCCAGGGCGGCTGCCAGCGCGCCGCCGAGCAGGGAGCGTCTTCGCATGCCGACAGTCTGGCGCAGCGCGGCCGATCGGCGCAGGATGCTGTTCCATGAGACACCGGCTCTCCCTGGCCGGTCAGTTGCTCGCCCTGCAACTGGCCATCGTCCTGCTCGTCGTCGGGGCGGTCGCCGCGGTCTCGATCGCCGAGGCCGATGCCGCGTTCCGCCGGGTGGAGGGTGAGCGGCTGCGGTCGGTCGGTGAGAACGCGGCGATCAACCGGACCGTGCGGCTGGGGCTGGGCAATCCGCTGGGCCGCGACGCCCTGGAGACGGTGGCGGAGAGCGCGCGGGCGGTGTCCGGTGCCTCGTACGTGGTGGTCGCCGACGCGGCCGGGACCGTCGTGACCGGGCCGGACGCCGGGCGGCCCGCGCCGATGGCCGGCAGTCCGGCGCTGAGCGGCCGGTCCTGGGTCGGTGTCATCGAGAGCGGCAGCAAGGCCCTGGTCGCGCACGTTCCCGTGCTGGACGAGCAGGACGGCCATTTCATCGGGCTGATCATCGTGGGCCGGGCCTATCCCACGCTGGCCGATCAGCTCGGCAGTGCGCTGACGAACCTGCTCACCTACCTGGTGCTGGGCGCTGCGCTGGGCGTCGGCGGCTCGTTGCTGCTCGCGCGGCGGGTGAAGCGGCAGACCCTGGGCCTGGAGCCGCGCGAGATCACCGGCCTGGTCGAGCATCGGGAGGCGATGCTGCACGGCATCAAGGAGGGCGTGATCGGCACCGACGCCGCGCACCGGGTGACCCTGGTCAACGACGAGGCGATCCGGCTGCTCGGGCTGCGCCCGGACGCGGTCGGCCGGTCGCTGCTGGAGCAGGGCTTCGAGCCGGCGCTGCTGGACGTGCTCACCGGCCGGTCGGAGGGGGTCGACCAGGTGGTGCTCAGCGACGACCGGGTGGTGGTGCTGAACCGTCAGCCGGTCGTCATGCGGGGCCGCGCCGCGGGCTCGGTGACCACCCTGCGCGACCGCACCGAGCTGACCGCGCTGCGCCGGGAGCTCGACGTCAGCCGGCACACGACCGACACCCTGCGGGCCCAGGCGCACGAGTTCGTGAACCGGCTGCACACCATCTCCGGCCTGGTCGAGCTGGGCGAGCACGAGGAGGTGGTCCGCTACATCAACCGGACCAGCGAGCTGCACGAGACCCTGGACCGGGAGGTGACCCGGGTGATCCGGGACCCGGCGCTGGCCGCGTTGCTGATCGCCAAGGCCAGCCTGGCCGCCGAGCAGGGGGTCACGCTGACCATCGCCGAGGGCACGGACCTGGAAGCGGTCGACGACCAGCTGTCGGCCGACCTGGTCACCGTGGTCGGCAACCTGGTGGACAACGCGCTCGACGCGGTGGGACCGGGCGGGTCCATCACGGTACGGGTGACGACGATGCCGGTGGGCGAGGTGGTGGTGACGGTGACCGACTCGGGGCCCGGGGTCGAGCCGGAGCTGGCCGACCGGGTGTTCCAGCAGGGCTGGAGCACCAAGGACCAGGTGGACGGCCACCATGGGCTGGGCCTGGCGATGATCCGGCTGATCTGCGTGCACCGCGGCGGCGGTGTCGAGGTGCACGGCTCCACCTTCACCGCCCGGCTGCCACTGGCCCGGGAGGTGGTGGCGTGATCCGCGTTCTGGTGGTGGACGACGACTTCATGGTGGCCAAGGTGCACCGCGGTTTTGTCGACCGGGTGCCCGGCTTCACCACGGTCGGGGTCGCGCACACCGGCGCCGACGCGCTGGCCCAGGTCGGTGCGGTGCGCCCGGACCTGGTGCTGCTGGACATCTACCTGCCCGACATCACCGGGCTGGACGTGCTGCGGCGGCTGCGGGAGAGCGGGGACGGCGGGCCGGACGTGCTCGCGGTGACGGCGGCGCGCGACGTGTCGACCGTACGCTCGGCGCTGCGCGGAGGTGTCGTGCACTACGTGCTCAAGCCGTTCGGTTTCGACGTGCTGCGTGACCGGCTGGAGCGTTACGCCGCCGTGCACGACCGGCTCGCACTCAGCACCGACGTGGGGCAGCCCGACGTGGATCAGCTGTTCGTCACGTTGCGGATGTCCAGCGCGCCGATGCCGAAAGGGCTGACCGCGGACACCTCCCGGCTGATCGCCGATGCGATGCGCGACTGCCCGGGTGACCTGTCGGCCGAGGAGTGCGCCGAGCGGATCGGCCTTTCCCGGGTGAGCACCCGCCGCTATCTCGAGCACTTCGTCACCGCGGGAAAGGCCGAGGTCCGGCTCCGCTACGGGTCAGCGGGCCGGCCGCAACGCCGGTACCGCTGGATCGCCTAGCTGCGGGCTACCCGAAGTTCACGTCCGCGCACCAGTAGTAGACCTGGTCGGCGTGCCCGGCCTCCCACACGGTGTAGACGATGTGCCGGCCGGTCAGCCCCGGTGCGCTCACCGGGATCTTCACCGACACGCCACCCAGGGCCGGGTCGGTGGTGGTCTCGCCGGCGCCGGGCGCGATCGGCCCGGTGTCCTTGAGCAGGGTCAGGTCACTCCAGGACAGCCGCTGGGTCAGCGGGTTGTGACCCTGCCGGCTGACGTAGACCCGGTAGTACTTGGCGCCGTGCCGGGCCTGGTCGTGGGCCACCACGGTGAACGCCGACGAACTGGGGATCCGGGTGGCGGTCCAGTTGCCCGGCGTGTCCAGCGCCGAGTAGCGGGTGCCGCCGGTGTTGCCGGCGCTGCACAGCGTGCCGTTGGGGACGGCGGCCTGGTGGTTGCCCTGGACGTTCTCCCGGTAGAGACCGTTCCAGTTCCACATCGCTGTGGTGTCGGCCTGCCAGGCCTGCCAGCACATGGGGTCCACCGTGGCCATGGTCGGATTCTGGAAGTCGCTGCCCCAGCGCTTCCAGCAGCCGTAGTTGCGCGACGCCGGGTCGATCGTCGAACCGTGGGCGAACGCGCCGCCGGCCAGCGCGGTGGTGAGCAGCAGGACGGCCGCCACCAGCACGGTGCAGGTGCGGGTTAGGGGTCGGGGCAGTCGGATGGTCGAGGACATGGTGCCTCCAGCACTCGATGAGGGATCGAGATGCCCGGGCACGGTCGCCGGGGGGACGGAATGCACGACGCGCGCGGGCATCGATGGACGGTGGCCGGGAGTTTCGCCCTCTCCCGGCCGGCCACCTGCTCCCGCGGCGGTCCCGTACGGAGAATTTCAGAAGACATCCACGCCTGTCAATGTCTTGGCGGTCCGGTGGTGCCCCGGACGACGAGCCGGGGCGGGACGACGACCTCGCGCCGGGCCACCGCGGTGCCCTCGATCCGGTCGATCGCCCGGCGTACGGCGAGCCTGGTCATCGTGCCGGTGTCCTGCGCGATCGTGGTGAGGTCGACGTGCGCGAGCCGGGCCAGCCGGCTGTCGTCGTAGCCGACCACACTGAGGTCGCCGGGCACCTTCCGGCCGTGCCGGGCGACGACGTCGAGGACCCCGGTGGCGCAGCGGTCGTTGAAGACGGTGACGGCGGTCGGCGGGTCGTCGAGGAGCACCTGGGCCGCCACCGCGCCGTCCTCTTCGGTGAGGCCGGCCGGGACGATCCGTGCGTACCGGTCGAGGCCGTGAACCCGCAGGGCGTCGCGGTATCCGCGGCGGCGCTCGGCAGCGCCGGGGGCACGCCCGCCGTCGATGTGCGCGATGTTGCGGTGGCCCAGCCGGACCAGGTGGTCGACGGCCTGGTGCAGCCCCTCGGCGTCGGCGGTGCGGACGACGTCCACGGCCGCGTGCCGGACGCCCCGGGCCAGCACGATCACCGGCAGCCGGGTGGCCAGCCGGACCAGGCTCGCGGTGGGCTGCTGCGGCCCGAGCAGGATCAGCGCCTCACAGCGGTCCTGGAGCAGGCCGGCCGTCGCCTCCCGCTCGTCGCGGCCGGGCGTGACGGCACTCAGCGCCACCTCGTAGCCGGTTTCCCGGGCGGCGGTGTAGAGGTCGGTGACCAGGTCGCCGTGGAAGTCGTGCTGGATGCCGAACACCACGCCGAGCAGGCGGCTGCGGCCACTGCGCAGCAGCCGCG
>NZ_JBEZGQ010000720.1:0-4478 GCF_040650095.1 Actinoplanes sp. NPDC048791
CTGGGTGCCCGGCACGACGCCGCCGACGACCGGGGCGGAAGCGCTGGGCAGTCCGCCGGGCCCCGGCAATGCCCCGCCAGAGGCCCCGGCCGAAGCGTCGGCGTCAAGGCCGAAACCGGGCGTCACGCTGGGCGTCGGCACAGACTGCAAAGCCCGCGGTACGAGATAAGCACCGGCTGTCCCGGCGGCGCCGAGAAGAAGAACGGCGATGACGGCGGGGAGGATGAGGCGGCCGCTGGGACGTTTGGCCCAGGCTGAGGTGCTGCGGGCGGTGCTGCGCACTACGCGTACGGGGTTGGCCCGGCGCAGCACCCGGGTGGTCCGACCCTGCGAGGCGGCGGCTACTGCGGCTGCTGTGGGGGTGGTTGTGCTCGGGGTCTTGTCCCCGGGCTTGCCGTCTTTCCCGGCCTTGTCTTTGCCCTCGGTCTTGTCCTCGGCCTTGTCTTTGCCCTCGGCCTTGTCTTTGTCCTTGGGCTCGTCTTTGTCCTTGGGCTCGTCTTTGTCGTCGGCCTTGCTGCCGGCGTCGGTCTTGCCTTCGGTTGCGGTCTTGTCCGGGGGAGTGCTGCCCTTGTCCGTCTTGTCTCCGGGGGGAGCTTCCTTCTCGGTCCCGGCGGCTTTGTCGATCCCGGTCGGCTTGTCGTCCGCGGCCTTGCCGGGCTCGGTCGCCTCGCCGGTCCCTGTCGCCTTGCCGGTTCCGGTCGCCTTGCCGGGCTCGGTGGCCTTGCCGGGCTCGGTGGCCTTGCCGGGCTCGGTGGCCTTGCCGGGCTCGGTCGCCTTGCCGGGCTCGGTGGCCTTGCCGGGCTCGGTGGCCTTGCCGGGCTCGGTCGCCTTGTCGGTTCCGGCGGCCTTGTCGGCGGAGTAGGGCTTGTATCCGGACTTGGTCTTTTCCGCCGGCTTGCCGCCGCTGAGTGCGCCGGCCGCTGCGGTGGCGTCGGCAGGATTCTCCCCGTCTGGCTTGGCCGTCGCGGCCGAACCCTTGTCCTTGCCGTCTGCACCCTCGCCGTCTGCACCCTCGCCGTCCGCGGCCTTGCCGTCCGTGGCAGGCCCGGGGGCCGCCTTTCCGTTGTCGGCCTTCTCCTCCGGCCCGGCCTTCACATCTGCCTTGCCTGCCGTTTCCGCCGATGCCCTAGTCGTGGCGCCCGCAGTCGTA
Organism: Actinoplanes sp. NPDC048791; assembly: GCF_040650095.1. Classification (NCBI taxonomy): domain Bacteria; kingdom Bacillati; phylum Actinomycetota; class Actinomycetes; order Micromonosporales; family Micromonosporaceae; genus Actinoplanes; species Actinoplanes sp. NPDC048791. The sequence goes on from NZ_JBEZGQ010000720.1 coordinate 1,151, forward strand.
GCGCCCGCAGCCGGCGCGCCCGCAGCCGGCGCGGCGCCGCCGCTCGACGGTGCCGTGGAGCTAGCGGCGTTCTCGCCCTTTTCGGTCGCATCGGCGGCGCCTGTTCCCGGCCCGGCAGCCGCAGCGCTCGTAGCGCCGGTTGCCACAACCTTCGGCTGGTATGTGCCACTCGTGGCACCGGTCGCCACAACGCGCGGCTGGTATGTGCCGCCAGGGCGACCGGTCACCTTCTCGGCAACCGAGTCCGACTTGTCGGACGACACCGTCCCTGAACTTGACTCGCCGGACCGACCAATCGGCCGCCCGGCATCATCGCCCCCCACCGAACCCGCCGCCGGAAACTCCTCCTCAGGCGCCGCGCCGGAGCTGCCCAGGGGCCCGTCAAGATGCGGCGCCGGAGGCCGTGGCCCGCGCCGCTTCGGGGATCTGTCCTGCCCATCCGCCACCCGAAAGACACTACCGGGCGACAGCGACCCCCGGCGCCCATGGACTCAGCCCGATGCGTCATCCACAGCCCAGCCAACCAGGGCGACGAACTGTCACAGCGGAGCCATACCCTGTCTCCATGCCGCGCTATGACTTTCGCTGCCGCGCCTGCGGCGACACCTTCGAGCTGAACCGGCCGATGGCCGAATCCGCCGCCCCCGCGACGTGCCCCCAGGGCCACGCCGACACCGTGAAACTCCTGTCCACAGTCGCCGTGACAGGCCGCAGTGGCGCCATGCCCGCGCCGCAATCGGGCGGCGGTGGGGGCGGAGGCTGTTGCGGCGGCGCCTGCGGCTGCTGAAAGGCCCAGCCCTCGGAGTGCCCGGCGTTTACGCCCGCCGCCCTCGGGGTTGCCCGGCGTTTACGCCCGCCGAGTCAAGTCGGCAGCGGCCGCACGCGGCTCGCTCCCGATAAGGGCGGATTGGTTAACGGCAGCAGGCAGCATCCTGCTCGCCGTCGGCCGTGGCGGCCTCCCTAGCGACAGCAGCATGCATCCAGCCTCCTGCTGGTGGCCCAGCAGCGCCGAGGCAAGTCTCCGGCCGAGGCGGCCACATTTCAGACCGCCGCCGGCCGACGTCGAGGCCGCCCACCCGTCGGCACAACTAGTGCCGTCCCGCACCGCGGCCGAGGCGGTCTGACCAACCACCCGCGCCGGGCTGCGACCTGGGTGGCTTGGCCTTCCCGCGCAGCACGTCCGCCTCCACCCCCATCGGCTGCGCGCCGGATCAACTCCTGGCGCAAGCCCGGCCGGCTACCCGCGCAGGACAGCGACCCGGGTGGCGCTACTGGCTCCGGCGGCCGGAACCAACATTGGGCCGTTGACCGGCTGCCCGTGCCGGATCCCAACCTGGGCCGCCTGACCGGCCACCCGCCGGAATCACAATCCGCAGCCGCGACCGGCAGCCCGCGCCGAAACCACTACCCAGGAAGGCCCGATCGGGCTCCCCAAGCCCGATTCCCACCCCCCACCGATCTCGCCCAACCAGAACCAACTACCCGGACCCACCTACCGGACCCGGACAGAACGTCCGTCACCCAACTGCCACCCGCAAGGCTGACCCTCCAACCACCTAAACCCAGAAAGCTCAACAACGGCGCAAAACCCGAGCAGCCACAACCCAAGCCCACGGCCCGAACCGGCCCGAACCCGCCCAGCCCGAACCGAACCGGCCCGGCCCCGACCGGCCCGCCCGAACCGAACCGGCCAGCCCGAACCCAGCCCGAACCGGCCAGCCCGAACCGGCCAGCCCGAACCGGCCCGAAATGAGGCAGCCGCACACGAGCCCACCACCGATTTCCAACCCGACGTATCACCGAGCCCCCCACCGGCATCTGCTATTTCAGTCGACTGTGGCCGGTCCCGCGGCGTAACACTGTGGTGATCGTCGGGTGACCTCATGGAGTCGCACAAAGGGCTACTCCTGCGGGGCCGTCCGAACGGGTCGGTGGAATTGACCGACTGCGGCGCAACCAGAACGTGAACCTCGTCGTTACGTCACGCGTAGTGCCGTGCGTGACCGTCGATGACCCCTACCGTGGGTCGCCCTTGCGGGGTCGGCCGTGGCGGGAGGGCGGTTACCGACCGTTCCTACGATGTGCCGTGTGATTGCGGTACGGCAGCATGAAGCGCGACTTCCCAAGGGGGCGGAGGTTCTCACCGTGTCGGGACGGACCGAGCTGCCGAGCGGGCTTGTGACCTTCATGTTTACGGACATCGAGGGGTCCACGCGGCTCGCCCGGATGCTCGGCGAAGGTTATGGCCGTGTGCTCAATGCCCATCGTGGCGTCGTGCGCGCAGCGCTGAGTAATTACGCCGGCGCCGAGCTTTTCACTGAGGGTGACTCCTTTTTCGTGGCGTTCCGGGACGCCGCCGCTGCCGTCTCCGCCTGTGTGGCAGCACAGCGTGCACTCGCCGCGTACCCGTGGCCGAGTGCCGACGCGGCCCCGCGCGTCCGGATGGGCCTGCACACCGGTTGGGCCGTTCCGGTCGCCGGTGAGTACACGAGCGCCGAGGTGCATCGCGCCGCTCGGGTCGCCGCCGCCGCGCACGGTGGTCAGGTGCTCTGCTCCGAGGCGACCGCCCTCGCCGTTTCCACCTGGTCGCCCGACCTGGTTCCCAGCAATGCGGAGCTCGTGGGAGTGGGGGCCGGCGGCTCAAGGCAGCACCGGGAGCACCGGGCGCCGCAGGCACCTCTGATCGAGAGCGTCGACCTGCTCGACCTGGGCCCGTTCCGGTTGCGTGGTTTCGACGACGCCGAGCGGCTCTTCCAGCTTGTCGCTCCCGGGCTCGAACGCGACTTCCCCCGGCCGCGCACACCCGGCGCGCCTGTGGACAACCTGCCGGCCGCCGTCACTCCGTTCGTCGGGCGGCAAAGTGAGATGGCCGAGCTCAAGGGACTCATCTCCACGCATCGCCTGGTCACCGTGGCCGGCGCGGGCGGGGCCGGTAAGAGCCGGCTCGCCGTGGCCGTCGCCGAGGAGCTGCGGGCCGCGTACCCGGATGGCATCTGGCTTGTCGATCTCGCCGAGGAACATCCGGCCGAGGCGCTGGCCGCCGCGATGGGTGTCCGGCGTGAGCCGGCCCGTCCCTTGCTCGACAGCCTCATCGAGCGGTGCGCCGAGGGCCGTACCCTGCTGATCCTCGACACCTGCGAGGCCCGGCACCACGCCGCGCGGGAGCTGGTGCGCCGGCTGCTGGCCAGTTGCCGGCGGCTGGACGTCCTCGCCACCTCGCGCACGTCGCTCGGCGTACCCGGAGAACTGGTCTGGCGGATCCCGCAGCTGGCGCCGGCCGACGCTGCTGCTCTGCTGGCGGCCCGGGCCGTCGCGGCGCGGGGCGGCC
>NZ_JBEZGQ010000721.1:0-4477 GCF_040650095.1 Actinoplanes sp. NPDC048791
CCGTCCCGGCGGCGCGCTGCAGCTCGCCCAGCACGGCGAACTCCTGGCGGGACAGCGCCACGTACCGCCGGTCGCGACCGGCCGCGCCGCCGGTGCTGCGCCGGGCCGGGATCAGCCTGGACCCGCACCGGCGCGAGGTCTTCCGCGACGGACGGTACGTGCCGCTGTCCCGCAAGGAGTTCGCCGTGCTGGCCGAGCTGCTGCGCGCCGACGGTACGGCGGTCTCGGCCGAGCAACTGCTGGAGAAGGCCTGGGACGAGAACGCGGATCCGTTCACCCACGCCGTACGGATGACGCTCCTGAAGTTGCGCCGCAAGCTCGGCAACCCGCCGGTGCTGCTCACCGAGCCCGGAGTGGGGTATCGGATCGGATGAAACTCACCGTGCGGGGCCGGCTGACCCTGGTGTACGGCGGCCTGTTCCTGGCCGCGGGCGTCGTCATGCTGGGCTTCACCTACGTCCTGGTGAAGCAGCAGCTGCCCGTCAAGGCCCTCATCACCGGCGGCAGCATGGCCGGACAGCCACCGCCGGACGCGGCGAAACCCGACGTCATCTTCCAGCGGGTCGTCGAGGACACCCGCGACGACGCACTGTCCGCGCTCATCACCCAGGGCGGCATCGCGCTGCTGGTGGTCGGGGCGGCCGCGATCGCGCTGGGCTGGCTCATCGCCGGGCGGATGCTGCAACCGCTGCACCGGATCACCGACGCCGCCCGCCGCATCGCCGAGTCCCCGGCGGCCGACCGGGGCCTGCACGAGCGCATCGCGCTGGCCGGCCCGGACGACGAGATCAAGCAGCTGGCGGACACTTTCGACCTGATGCTGACCCGGCTGGACCGCTCGTTCGACGGCCAGCGGCGGTTCATCGCCAACGCCTCGCACGAGCTGCGCACCCCGCTGACCCTCAACCGGACCCTGCTGGAGGTGGCCCTGCATCAGGAGCAGGCGTCACCGGAGGTACGGCAGCTCGGCACGACCCTGCTGGCGATCAACGACCGGCACGGCCGGCTCATCGACGGGCTGCTCCTGCTGGCCCGCTCGGAGCGCGAGCTGACCGAGCGCGCGTACGTGGACCTGGCGGACATCGCCTCGCACGTCAGCGGGACCGACATCCAGGTCGAGCTCTCGGAGGCGACCACGGTCGGCGACCCGGTGCTGCTGGAACGGCTGGTGCAGAACCTCGTCGAGAACGGGGTGCGGCACAACGTGCCCGGCGGCTGGGTGCGGGTGGCCACGTACGCCAAGGACGGGCGGGCCACGCTGGAGGTCAGCAACACCGGACCAGTGGTGCCGCGGTACGAGGTGCCGGGCCTGTTCGAGCCGTTCCGCCGGCTCGGCACCGACCGGCTGGCCGGGCCGGGCGTCGGGCTGGGCCTGTCGATCGTGCGCGCGGTGGCCCGGGCCCACGACGGTGACGTGCACGCCGTGCCGCGCGACGAGGGCGGCCTGGTCGTGACGGTCACCCTGCCGGCGGCGTACTAGTGGCACTTTGCGGCACGAGCGGGCCGATCGTCGTTGGTAGCGTCCGTGACCATGGAGTCGCAGATCATCCGCCTGGGCGCTACAGCGTTGCATGTCGGTGTGACGGGCCACGGTCCTGACGTCGTCGTCCTGACCGGTGGTCCCGGCTGTGTGCAGTACCTGGAGCGAGACGATCTTGCGCCGCGGAACCACCGCGCCTGGTATCCCGAACCGCGCGGCGTCGGCCGTTCAGGTGGTGGCCCGCACACCATGGAAGACGCCATCGCCGACCTTGAAGGCATCCGTGCGGCGGTCGGAGTCAGGACCTGGATCGTAGTGGGCCATTCCTGGGGTTGTGATCTCGCGGTGCGCTACGCGGTCGAGCATCCGGAGGCGGTGGCTGCGGTCGTCGGCATCGCCGGGAGGGGTCCTCAGCGCGACCGCACCTGGTCCGAAGCGTACGAAGCCTGCCCGCCGTGGTCCATGGCGCAGATCGCGGCGCTCATTCGCCGTGGAAGGTTCACTACCGTGCCCGACGTACCGCACGACTTCTGGTTCACCCACCCTGAGGTGTGGACTCGAACCGTCACCGATGCCTGCACCGATCACGGCCGTAGTCCTTCGCCCTGACCTCGCAACGCACTGCCAGGGCTGCTGCCGGAAAACCGGTGGCCGCGCGGGTCCGTACGCCGTTACCGTGCTCGCGCCCTGTCTCCTCGGTGAGGACATGCCGTTGTACGTCCTGTGAGACCTCCTGAGCGCTGATTCATCGCGCGTCGCCGCGGGGCGACGTGCGCCTTTTCGCTGCGGACTTCTCACTGGGACCGGTGTATCTCCATGTCCAGAAACTGGGTGGTCGTGCCCACCCGCCTGCCCCTCGTCATCCGCCGCTGTCACGGGTGCGCCTCGCAGCGCTTCCGGGCGAGCGGCAAATTCCGGGTCAACGCCAACCACAAGCTCATCGACGCCTGGCTCCTCGCGCTGTGCACCGGTTGCGGGGAGACCATCAAACTCACCCTGTTCGAACGCGTGCCGGTGCGTTCCGTCCGGCCGGAGATCCTGGACCGGCTGCACGACAACGACCTCGGCCTGACCGCCGAGTTGCTCCAGGATCCGCTCGTGTGGCGCCGCAACCGCGTCGCCCTCGACTGGGACGGCGCCTGGCGCCTCGACACCGGTGAACCGGACCAGCCGGACGGCGAGGCGATCGAGGTGTCGGTGCGTTTCGCGGCGCCGATCCCGGTCCGGCCGGTGCGCCTGATCGCTGACGGCTTCGGGTTCTCCCGGGCCGAGGTCGCGAGACTGCTCGCCGAGGGATGTCTCATCTCGGCGGTCCGCCTGACCGGCAGGCTCTCGGGCGACTTCACCTTCACGCTCAAGCGCTGAGCGGTCCGGCAGGCCTGTCCGGCGTGATCCGCCGGGCGGGCCGGCTGGCCGCTTGCTGCCAGACCCGGAGTCCGTGGTGGCAACCGGCCTACGGTGCCGTCATGGTGAGTTTCGAGAACCTTCTCGCCGCCCGGCCGGACGAGTGGGGCCGGGCCGCCGACACCTGGGCCGCCCTCGCCCGCGAGTCCGAGGACGCCGCGAACGGCATCTTCGAACGGGGCTCGGCCAAGGTCGCCGAGAACTGGACCGACCAGGTGGGCGCCGAGGCCGGCGCCAAGCTCGACGCCCTGGCCAACTCGTACCTGACCGCCGCCGGCACGATGCACGGCGTGGTGTCGATCCTGTACGGCCTGGACGACTCGATCGGCCCGATACGCCGTTCGCTGGAGTCCGCCGTGGACTATGCCCGCCGCAACGGCTTCACCGTCGAGGCCGACGGGCGGGTCACCGCTCCGGCCGGCAGCACAGCTCCGCCCGAGGCACTCCGCGAGGCCGACGCGCTGATCCGGGAGGCGCTCGACTCGGCGACCCGGATCGACGTGGAGGCCCGCAACCAGCTCGACGAGCTCGCCGCCGCGGTGTTCAACACCGACCGGGACTGGGCCGTCGACCACGTCCAGGCCGACGCCTCCCGCTCCCAGGTCGAGCTGCTGGCCGAGGCCCTGCCGATCGGCCAGGACCCGGCGACCGTGGCCGCCTGGTGGAACGCCCTGCCACCGCAGGACCGGGCCGCGTTCGAACGGGCCGTCCCGGTCGAGCTCTACGACCTGCCGGGTCTGCCGGAGGACGTCAAGAACCGGCTGGAAGGCGACGGCGGCTACAACCGGGTCGAGGCGGTGCGCTGGGCGCAACAGAACGCGTTCAACCGCGACATCGACATCTTCGACAACAACTGCGCCAACTTCGTCTCGTACGCGCTGTCCACCGCCGGGCTGGCGCCGAAGCTGGACGACTTCGGCGGCGCGTACCAGGACGGCTGGAGCCAGGGCGTGCAGACCGGCTGGGACGCACTCGACGCCCGGGACTACACCCACACCCCGGCCTGGACGGTGTCGGACCGGCAGCGCGACTTCTTCCTGGAGAACGGCGGCAGCGAGATCCCGCTCTCCGGCGCCCAGCCCGGTGACGTCATCTACTGGGAGCAGGCGGCGCCGGGCGGCCCCATCGCCGAGGGCGGCGTCCACCACGCCGCGGTCGTCACGTCGGTGACCCCGGACGGCGACGTGCACTACACCCAGCACACCGCCTCCCGCCTCGACGCCAGCCTGGACGGTCGGCTGCCGACCAACGAGGTGGTCGAGGGCGATCAGCGGGTGGTCATCGTCCGGCCCCGGCAGAGCTGGTAGGCGGTCGTGAGCATCGAGATGCGACCGGAGCAGGTGGCGACGGCCGGTGACGACCTGCGGACGCTGGCCGACGAGGCCAAACAGAAGCTGGCCTCCCTGTTCCACCTCAGCGACGTCGCGGCGCAGGCCAACCCCGGCTGGCTGGCCGCGGCGTCACTGACCAACTGCCGCACGGTCTGGGAGCAGCGCATGCGGGAGACGGTGGACTCCACGGCCACGCTGGGCGAGGCGTTGACCGTCTCGGCCGGCGACGCGGCGAACGCCGACGCCGAGGGAGCAGGCCGGC
>NZ_JBEZGQ010000722.1:0-4476 GCF_040650095.1 Actinoplanes sp. NPDC048791
TTCGTGAGTGATCCCCTTGCTTTGGCTGGTCTGGCTGCCGCGCTGTGGTTCTTGCGGGGAATTTTGTTGGGCGGGCCGGCCTTGGTGGTGGGTCTTGCGTACGCACCTCGCCGGTTGCGGTCAGAGATCTTGGTTGTTTCTCGACTTTGCTTCTGTGGCGGGTAGGCGTTTGTAGAAGTGGTGTTTCGAGGTGCCGTCCGGCATGTTCGGGGTCAGGCCGACTTGGTCGTATCCGTGGTGTCGGTAAAAGCCGGGGGCTTGGAAGGACATGGTGGCCACGACTACTCGGTCGTAGCCGCGGCGTTGGATTTCGTTCTCGGCTGCGGCCAGGAGGCGGGCGCCGAGGCCTTCGCCGCGGTGCTGCGGTTCGAGCCATAGTGAGGTGATTCCGCCGCAGCCGCCCCAGGTCCATCCGGTGATGCCGCCGAGCAGGGCTCCGTCCGCGGCCGTGGCGCGGATGGAGAACGGCGTTTCGTCGTCGGAGGCGATCGCTGAGTGGTTGAGGGCATCCAGTTCGTCGGAGAGACGCCTCTCCAGCTCCGGGTCGTCCTGGCCAACAAGGAACTCGGTCATTGGTTCATTCTGCCCAGCGGGCTGCGGCTAGGTGAGGAAGACGATTGCCGCCACTATGCAGCCCAGGGTGCTGCCGGCCACCAGCATGACGGCCCCTGACCGCCACAGGTTTCCCTTGCGGCGCCAGATCCCGGTTTCCTTGCCGGCCCAGATGCGCTGGGCGCCGCGTGCGTCGCGGGAGACGATGCGGTGCACCAGGCCCATTCTCGTATGGTTGATCGCCGCCGCGTAGAAGTAGAACAGCACTGCGCCGGCCAGCAGGGAAGCCGCCGCCAGCAGGCCGAGCAGCTTCAGGACGATGGGCTCGTGGCTGAGCGGACGAGCGAGCTCCTTGGCGGCGAAGGCGACGGCAGCAACGGCAACGGTGGATATGAGTGTCACGTTCTTGGCGTCGTCGGCCGCGACAACGAGCAGGTTCTCGATGTAGGCCTGGCGTGACTCCGCGTCGACGGCGGGCGAGTCAGGACCGAAGTCGGGAAGGTCGTCCTCCTCGCCCGTGGGAGCTCTCGTCACGCCGCCTCCTCTGTGCTGGACGTTTCCGCTTGCCCGGACATGGTCCCGCGTCCGGCTCGCTCAACGACCGCCCGTAGTGCTCATGTCGAGCCCTGCCGTGCCGAAGGACATTTCACTCGCCCTCGGAGATCGGACCGTCGTGCTCGCCCGTACCCTGCGCTGGCTGATGGCCGCCGCCATCAGCGTCCCCCTGCTGGGGCAATTCGGTTCGTCGTCGGCAGTCGGCGACCCTGACGCGTACGCGTTCCTCAGCCGGCGTAGCGGCCATGAGCTCATCGCACGCTGGAATCCCTGCGAGACCATCAACTACCGCGTCAACCTGACCCATGCACCCCAGGGTTCACTGGGCGAGGTCGAGACCGCCGTTGCCCGGATCACCCACGCCAGCGGCCTGACGTTCGCCTACGTAGGTACCACACAGGTTGTGCCCGGCTCCGATCCCGGCAACTACCCGGCTGGAACGCACCTCATCATCGCCTGGGCCGTACCGGGTCAGGACCCCAAGCCGCTTGCCGCACACGCCGGCGTCGGCGGCGCCTCTTACATACCTGGCTTCACCGAGGCCGGAGACAGTGCCCTGATCATCGACAGAGGCATGGTTCTTCTCGACGCCACCCGGTCCTCGACCATGACAAGAGGCCGGCTGCTGCTGCACGAGCTGGGGCACGCTGTGGGCCTGGCCCACCCGCTCATCAACGACCCCCAGGAGATCATGTACGCGCACCCGACGGCCGGAGCCGCCACTTGGGGTGCCGGCGACCTGGCCGGGCTGCACGCCGTCGGCAGGTCCGGCGGATGCCTCCACGCCGACACCGCGTTGACGTCCCGGCCCTGAGCGGATGGTCGGCATCGGTGCCGCCGACCCCGAGTCCACCATCTGCGCTGGGTTCCGGCTACCTGCGCCAGCTCCGCCCTGCTCGTCGACGGATAGCCTGCCGTGGTGGCCAAAGCCGAACTTGAAGAGTTGATCGTCGCGGATGCCGAGGCGTTGCGCGTGTGGTTGTTGAGCAACCATGCCGAGTCGGCCGGCGTCTGGCTGGCTCTGGGCCGGAAGGGCGGCACAGTAACGACGCTGACCTGGCAGCAGGCGGTTGACGAGGCGTTGTGCGTCGGCTGGATCGACGGGCAGGCCCGCAAGGGGAATCAGGACATCTCCTGGATCCGGTTGACCCCGCGCAGGGCCCGCAGTTCCTGGTCGCAGCGCAACGTCGCTCATGTGGCCCGGCTGGAGGAGCAGGGGCGGATGCTGCCCCTGGGCCGCGCCGCGGTGGAAGCCGCGAAGGCAGACGGACGTTGGGCGGCCGCGTACGCGCCGCCCTCGGAGGCTGAGGTGCCGGCTGATCTCGTCGCCGCGATCGCCGCCGACGCTGACGCCCAGCGCATGTTCGACGTGCTCACCAAGGCCAACCGGTTCGCTCTGATCCACCGGGTCAACGGCGTCAAACGGGCCGAGACGCGCGAGCGGAAGATCCGGGAGGCCGTAGCGATGCTGGCCCGGCACGAGACGATCTACCCACAGAAAGCCAAGCCCGCGGACCCGCCGCAGTCCACACCCTCATGACCGAAAGTTCAGCAGCGTCCGGCGCGCGATTGTCAGATGGATCGTGACGGGTGTGTTGAACTGGGTGCGTGTTGATGCGTCCTGCGGAACTGGCGGCGATCCGGGCCGGTGATATCGACGTGGCGTTCCGCCGATGGGATCGGCCCCGGCTCAAAGTCGGTACCCGGATGCGGACCGCGGTCGGACTGGTCGAGGTGACGTCTGTCGACCGCGTACCGGTGAGCTCGTTGACCGCCGCCGACGCCCGCCGGGCCGGCGCGGCGTCGCTGACCGCGCTCCGCCAGGGGTTGGACCGCGTGCACCGCGAACGGCCGGTGTATCGGATCGGGCTGCGGTACGCGGGCACCGACCCGCGGCAGGCGCTGCGGGAGGCGGTACCCGACGCTGCGGAGATCGAGGCGATCGTCGCGTGGCTCGACCGGCTCGACCGCGCGTCACCGACCGGGCCGTGGACCCGGGCAACGCTGCTGCTGATCGACGAGCTGCCGGCCATCCGGGCACCCGACCTCGCGCAACGGATGGGGCGGGACACCCCGTCGTTCAAACAGAACGTGCGCAAGCTGAAGGAACGCGGCCTGACCGAGTCGCTCGACATCGGCTACCGGCTCTCGGCGCGCGGCGCCGCCGTCCTGGACCACGAGGGACATCCCCGGCCGGCCCGGGGCCGGCCGGAGCCGGAGGCGGGCCTTCCGCTGCCCCACATCGGTGCTCCCGCGACACGTGCGCTCACCGCGCACGGCGTGGTCCGGCTCGAGCAGGTCGCCGAGCTCAGTGAGGGTGAGGTGCAGGCGCTGCACGGGGTCGGGCCCTACGCGCTCGGCCGGCTACGAACGGCGATGGAGGCGGCCGGGCTGGCTTTCCGCGACGATCCCGGCACCCGGTCACAGACGTCCTGACATCCGTTCACACCCCGCCGCACTCGCCTGCCGCTGACAACGTTCGCTGAGCTGTTCAGTCGTAGAAGAACAGCGCGAGGTCCTCTACTGACCCTGGCCCCGTCAGAAATCTCTCCGCGTCGGCGACGGCTCTCTCCGGTGGCGTCTCGCCGGCCAGGAGCTGCTTCATCCACAGCTCGCCCTGCTCGCCGACGGCGTAGATCCCGGACAACAGTTCCGCCATGCCGGCGGGACGCTCGGGACGTCGTCCGATCACGGGCCGCAGGTTCCATTCGCCCGCCCGGGCCGCCAACCTCAGCACGCCGGCCCAGTTGGCGATCCGTCCCAGCCGCACGGGCCACGATTCCCCGGTGAAAGGCGGCATCCGCCCTCCGTGCAGCGCATGGGTGGCAGCCACGATGTCGGCCGTCACCTGCCGTTCCACAGCGTTACGAACCCAGCGGCCCTTCTGGGAATCCTCGATGGCGGCCGTGTACCACTCCCACGCCGAGCTCAACAAATCCATGGCGCACACGTTTCCATGCACCCGCACCGAACGATGCTGAACCCGTCCGAACTGCCGGTCGCGTAGGGGTGGATCCTGGTCGGATGATCGATGACGCATGGGAGATCGAACCCGGGATCGGGGCCGGGCGTGCCCGCTTCGGCATGACGCGCTCGAGTTTGCGGGAACGGTTCGGCTCGTTCTCGGCCTTCCGCCAGGGGTGTACCCCCGATCTGACCGACCAGTACGAGGCCGACCTGCTGATGCTGACCTGTTCCGGCGACGAGGGCCTCTATCGGATCGAGATCGCCGATCCCTGGAGGGCGGTGTACCGCGGCGTTCAGCTCGGCGGTAGGGACTGTCAAACGAACGGTGTAACTGCGGGTGTTAAGGGTTACTTGCGGGCCGCCGTGAGGCGGCCTTCGAAGGTCATCTCGAAGGCGTTCAGG
>NZ_JBEZGQ010000723.1:0-4468 GCF_040650095.1 Actinoplanes sp. NPDC048791
CCGGGACGAGCCGGAGCCGCAGCCGAAGAGGCACCCGGTCCGCACGAGCCTGTTGCTGCTCGTGCTGCTCGGCATCCTCGGCGGCGGCCTCTATCTGGGCTGGCAGTACACCCAGAAGCAGTATTACGTCGGCGCCACCGAGCAGGGCCAGCTCGCGATCTTCCGCGGCGTGCCCGGCCAGATCGCCGGCCTCGACCTCTCCAGTGTCAACGAGACCAGTCCGGCTCGCCTGGACGACCTCACCTCGGTCGCCCAGGACCGGGTCAAGCAGGGCATCCACGCGGACAATCAGCCTGACGCCCGGCGGATGCTGCAGGAGCTGACCAGTGACGAGCCGTCCAACCCCAACCTGAAGCCGATCTGCGTGGCCGGCAGCGCCGCGCCGACGGTGTCGGAGCCGGTGACCCCGTCCGGCACGCCGTCCGCGGCCGGGAAGACATCGTCTCCCGGCCGGCCCACCTCCTCGTCGGCGCCGGCTCTCGCGCCCACCATCACGCCGGACGCCCTGCCTTCGGAGTCTGCCCCGCCGGTCGTCGACCCGGTCGGGTGCCGGCCCGTCGACTGAGCGTCCGCTCACCGAAGTCTGGGGACTCTTTCTTGACCGCGCCCGCCCTTCCGGCTCCCACACCCGCGACCACGGGTGAGATGCCCCGTGTCCCGGGCACGAAGACCGGGCGCAACGCGGAGCTGGGTCTGCTCGCGCTGGCGATGAGCATCGTGGCCGCGTACGGCGCCATCGTCGAGTCCAACCAGTTCGACAAGATCACGCCGACGTTCTGGGTGCCGGCCGCGTTGCTGAGTGTCCTGTTCGTCGCCCTGCACCTGGTGGTCCGCTTCACCGCGCTGTACGCCGACCCGGTGCTGATCCCCACGGTGGCGCTGATCAACGGCCTCGGTGTCGGCTTCCTGCGCCGGCTCGACCTGGCCCGGTCGATCGCGCAGAAGCAGCCCGAGCCGGGCATCTTCGCCGGGGTCGGTGGCCGTCAGCTCGCCTGGACGCTGGCCGCCCTGGTGCTGGCCGCGGTGCTGCTGATCGTGATCCGCGACCACAAGACGGTCTCCCGGTACGCGTACACGCTGGGCCTGGTCGGCATCGTGCTGGTGATGATCCCGGCGGTGCTGCCGGCCAGCATCTCGGAGATCAACGGGGCCCGGCTGTGGATCCGGATCGGGTCGTTCTCGATCCAGCCCGGTGAGTTCGCCAAGCTGGCCCTGGTCTCCTTCTTCGCGTACTACCTGGTCCGCAAGCGTGAGGTGCTCTCGCTGGCCAGCCGGCGGGTGCTCGGCATCGACTTCCCACGCGGCCGCGACCTCGGTCCGGTCATCACGGTGTGGATGCTCTCCCTGCTCGTGCTCGTCTTCGAGAAGGACCTCGGCACGGCGCTGCTCTACTTCGGCCTGTTCGTGGTCACGCTGTACGTCGCCACCGAACGCGTCAGCTGGCTGATCATCGGCCTGGTGATGTTCTTCGGCGGCGTCTACGTGGCGTACCTGCTCGGCGCGTCGGTCGGCGGCCCGTTCGCCAACTTCTACGACCGCGCCACGGTCTGGCTCGACCCGTTCGCCGCCGAGAACTACAACCGCCTCGGCGGCAGCTACCAGCTCGTGCAGAGCCTGCTCGGCCTGGGCACCGGCGGCCTGTTCGGCACCGGCCCGGGAGCCGGCTCGCCGAGCAAGGTGCCCGAGGTCCGCACCGACTTCATCTTCGCCGGCATGGGCGAGGAGATCGGCCTGTTCGGCCTCTCCGCGCTGCTGATCTGCTACCTGCTGATCGTCGAGCGCGGCCTGCGTGCGGCCCTGGGCGTACGCGACTCGTTCGGCAAGCTGGTCGCCGGTGGTCTGGCGTTCACCCTGGGTTTGCAGGTCTTCGTCATCCTTGGTGGCATCACCGGGTTGATCCCGCTGACCGGTCAGACGACGCCCTTCCTGTCCGCCGGTGGTTCGTCGCTCATGGCGAACTGGCTGCTCATCGCGATGTTGCTGCGGATCTCCGACGCCGGCCGCAGACCCGCGAGCGGTGGCCCGGCGCCCGCGTCCGGTGGACCGAAGCAACCGCCCGCCCAGCTGCACGGCGCCATGACGGAGGTGATCAAGCCGTGAACGCACCCCTGCGCAAGGCCGGCGTGGTCATCCTCGTCCTGTTCGGCCTGCTCTTCGCCAACCTGAACTGGGTTCAGGGTTACAAGGCCGACGCGTACCGCACCAGCGACTACAACGGCCGAGTCCAGGTCGCGGAGTACGAGGTGCCGCGCGGGGTCATCGAGGCGGACGGCCAGGCGCTCGCCCAGAACAAACTGACCGACGACGAGCTGAAGTACCTCCGGCAGTATCCGGAGAAGCAGGTCTACGCCCCGATCGTCGGTTACAAGCCGGTGAACATCGCCGAGGTCGGCATCGAGCGCACCGAGGACGAGTTCCTCTCCGGTGCCAGCGACAAGCTCTTCGCCGACCGGGTCAGCGCCATGTTCACCGGGGACAAGAGCGGCGGCGGCAACGTGGTGCTGTCGATCAAGACCAAGGCCCAGGAAACGGCCTGGAAGCAGCTCACCAACAACCAGGGTGGTGCCAAGAAGGGTTCGGCGGTCGCGATCGACCCGCGCACCGGTGCCATCCAGGCGCTCGCCTCGTTCCCCAGTTTCGACCCCAATCCGCTGGCCAGCCACGATGTCGATGCGGCCGCCGCGGCGTACAAGAAGCTGAACGGGGACAAGGACAAGCCGCTGCTCAACCGCGCGCTGTCCGAGACCTACCCGCCCGGCTCCACCTTCAAGGTGATCATCTCGGCCGCCGCCCTGCAGAACGGCTACGACCAGAGCACCGAGATCCCGGCCGGGCAGAGCTACACCGCGCCCGGCTCCGGCGCTCCGATCCGCAACTCCGAGGACCAGACCTGCCCCGGCGCGCAGGTCACTCTCAAGGAGGCGCTGACCGACAGCTGCAACACCGGCTACGCCCAGCTGGGCGTCAAGCTCGGCGGCGACAAGGTCAAGAAGGCGGCCCGGGACTGGGGCTTCGAGCAGAACGACCTGACGGTCGGCAATCTCAAGGGCTCGGGGCTGCCGGTCGCGGCCAGCCGTACCGGTGAGATCAAGAACCCGGACGGCAGCATCGACCAGGCCGGGCTGGCCCAGTCGTCGATCGGGCAGAAGGATGTCCGGATGACCACCCTGCAGGGCGCGATGATCGCCGCCGCGGTGGCCAACGACGGCCGGCAGATGCGGCCGTACCTGGTCCAGCAGCTGCTCAGCCCCGACCGGCGGCCGATCTACAACGCCGCCCCGGAGACGCTGCGCACACCGGTCAGCGGGGACGTCGCCAAGGACCTGCGCGAGATGATGGTCAGTGTCGTCGAGAACGGCACCGGCCGGCGGGCCAAGATCAGCGGCTTCGAGGTCGGCGGCAAGACCGGTACCGCGCAGAACGCGACCGGCGCCGACAACCACGGCTGGTTCATCGGATTCGCCTTCAACGACAAGGGTGAGGCAGTCTCAGCTGTCTGCGTCATGCTGGAGAACGTGCCTGGCGATCACCCGAGCGCCGAGGCGGCCCGGATCGCCGGGCTCATCATGAAGGCCGCGGCGGGCCGGGGAGGGGACTGACATGATCAGCCCTGGGGTCACCCTCGGCGGCCGGTACCGCTTGGACGAGCGGATCGCCGGCGGTGGCATGGGTGACGTTTGGCGTGGCACCGACGAGGTGCTGGGCCGGACCGTCGCCGTCAAGATCCTGCTTCCGGCCCTGCTGGACGAGCCCGGCTTCGCCGAGCGGTTCCGCGGCGAGGCCCGGACCATGGCCACGATCAACCACCCTGGCGTGGTCGACGTCTACGACTACGGCAGCGACCAGCAGCTCGCGTTCCTGGTCATGGAGTACGTGGAGGGCGACGCCCTGTCGCGCACCCTGAGCCGGGTCGGCCGGCTGACGCCGGCGCGGACCATGGCGCTGGTCGCGCAGGCCGCCGACGCCCTGCAGGCCGCGCACGCGAACGGCATCGTGCACCGCGACGTCAAGCCCGGCAACCTTCTGGTACGCCCGAACGGCACGCTGGTGCTCACCGACTTCGGCATCGCCCGGTCCGCCCTGGTCGGCCAGCTCACCGTGGCCGGCTCGGTGCTCGGCACGGCGTCCTACATCTCCCCGGAGCAGGCCTCGGGCGCGGTCGCCACGGCCGCCTCCGACGTGTACGCCCTCGGTGTGGTCGCCTACCAGTGCCTCTCCGGCCACCGGCCGTTCGACGGCGCCACCCCGATCGAGATCGCCATGAAGCACGTCCGGGACACCCCGCGACCGCTGCCGGCCGACATCCCGCCGGCCGTACGCGCCATCGTGGACCGCGCCCTGGCCAAGGATCCGGGGGCGCGCTGGCCCACCGCCTCGGCGATGGCCGCGGTGGCCCGCCAGGCCGCCTCGTCGCTCACGACCCAGGTGCAGCAGCCGGCCGTGAACGGCTCCGCGCCCGCCGGCCGCC
>NZ_JBEZGQ010000724.1:0-4460 GCF_040650095.1 Actinoplanes sp. NPDC048791
GAGTTGCCGGATCGGTCGTTGCCGTTGCTGGCGCCGATGTCGGAGGTCGCCGGGCGGCTGGCCCCGCAGGTCGGCTCCTACCACCTGATGCGCTCCGGCGGTGGCCGTGGCGTGTTGATGGGTGGCGTCCCGGGCGTGTACGCGGCCAAGGTGGTGGTCATCGGCGCCGGTGTGTCGGGTATGAACGCCGCGGCGATCGCGTTGGGTATGCAGGCCGAGGTGCTGGTCCTGGACAAGAACATCGCCCGGCTGCGGGCGGCGGATGCCGACTACCGCGGTCACTTGCAGACGATCGCGTCGAACGCCTACGAGATCGAGAAGGCCGTCATCGACGCGGACCTGGTCATCGGCGCGGTCCTGGTGCCCGGGGCGAAGGCACCGAACCTGATCTCGAATGAGCTGGTGTCACGGATGAAGCCCGGCAGTGTGCTGGTCGATATCGCCATCGATCAGGGTGGCTGTTTCGAGGACTCGCGGCCGACCACGCACGCCGACCCGGTGTACCGGGTGCATGAGTCGATGTTCTACTGCGTGGCCAACATGCCCGGTGCGGTCCCGCACACCAGCACGTACGCGTTGACCAACGTCACCCTGCCGTACGCGTTGGAGCTGGCCAACCGCGGCTGGCGCGACGCCGTCAAGTCCGACCCGGCACTGGCTCTGGGTTTGAACACCCACGCCGGGCACGTCACCTACGGCCCGGTCGCCGAAGCCCACGGCATGCAGGCACTGTCCCTGGCCGAGGTACTGAGCTGACGTCAGACAAGCTGCGGCGGGCCGTGCAGACGTATCTCGACCACCTGTCGGTCGAGCGCGGCCTGTCCCGCAACACGCTGGCCTCGTACCGCCGGGATCTGGACCGTTATCGGGAAACGCTGGCCGCGGCCGGCGTCGGTGATCTCGCCGACGTCACCGCGGCCCAGGTCACCGGGCATCTGGCCGAGCTGCGGGCCGGGTCGCCGGAGCATCCGGCGCTCTCGGCCGCGTCGGCCGCCCGGGCCGTGAGCGCGGTCCGCGGCCTGCACCGTTTCGCCGCCCGCGAGGGTCTCGTGGCGCACGACGTGAGCCGCGAGGTGAAACCGCCGACCCCGCCCAAGCGCCTGCCCAAGGCCCTCGACATCGACCAGGTCACCCGGCTGCTGGCCGTTCCCGGCTCGCTGCGCGACACCGCCCTGCTGGAGTTCCTCTACGGCACGGGCGCGCGGATCTCCGAGGCGGTCGGGCTGGCCGTCGACGACCTGGACCTCTCCGACGACGCGGCGGTCACCCTGCACGGCAAGGGCGGCCGCACCCGGCTCGTCCCGCTCGGCCGCTACGCCCGCGCCGCCCTGGAGGCCTACCTGGTGCAGGGCCGCCCCGAGCTGGTCGTGAAGGGACGCGGCACGCCGGCGGTCTTCCTGAACCAGCGCGGGGGACCGCTGTCCCGGCAGAGCGCCTGGGCCATCCTGCACCGGGCCGCGGCGGCGGCCGGGCTGCCCGTCGAGGGCCCGCACGCCGTGTCGCCGCACACACTGCGGCACTCGTACGCGACCCACCTGCTCGACGGCGGCGCCGACGTCCGGGTCGTGCAGGAGCTGCTCGGACACGCCTCGGTGACGACCACGCAGCTCTACACCCTGGTGACAGTGGACCGGCTTCGCGAGGTGTACGCGACCTCCCACCCGCGCGCTCGTTAGAAGGTGAGCGTCAGTCCCTGCGACACGCCGAACGGCTGACCCCGGTCGGGCGGACCTTTTGGCGTACAGTCGGGCATCGGCTCCGGCTGCGGGTCGAGAGGGGGCTGGGGACGTGAGCGGAAATCATGATCGCGCTGAGGCGTGGACCAATGCCCTGCGCGATCAGCAGAGCTCGCTGGACCTCGGCGCCGACCTCGGCCCGGCCGACCCGACGGCATACACGATGCGCAGGCCGATCCCCGAGCCGATGCCGACCGATCGGCACGGTCCCGCGCGGATCATCGCCCTCGCCAACCAGAAGGGTGGCGTCGGCAAGACCACGACGACCATCAACCTGGGCGCCGCCCTGGCCGAGTACGGCCGCAAGGTGCTGCTCGTCGACTTCGACCCGCAGGGCGCCTGCTCGGTCGGCCTCGGCGTCAACCCGCACAACCTCGACCTGAGCATCTACAACCTGCTCATGCAGGACGACGTCACCGCCGAGGACGTCATCATCAAGACCGATGTGGCCGGTCTGCACCTGCTGCCGGCCAACATCGACCTGTCGGCGGCCGAGATCCAGCTGGTCAACGAGGTCGCCCGGGAGATGGCCCTGGCCCGGGTGCTGCGCACCGTGCGCAAGGAGTACGACTTCATCCTGATCGACTGCCAGCCCTCGCTGGGCCTGCTGGCGATCAACGCGCTGACCATCGCGCACGGCGTGCTCATCCCGCTGGAGTGCGAGTTCTTCAGCCTGCGCGGCGTGGCCCTGCTGCTGGACACCATCGACAAGGTCCGCGAGCGGCTCAACTTCGACCTGGAGCTCGAGGGCATCCTGGCGACCATGTACGACAGCCGCACCACCCACTGCCGCCAGGTGCTGCAGCGGGTCGTGGAGGCGTTCGGCGACAAGGTCTACCAGACCGTCATCACCAAGACGGTCAAGTTCCCGGAGTCCACCGTGGCCGGCGCGCCGATCACCAGCCTGGACCCGGCCAGCTCGGGCGCCCGCAACTACCGCCAGCTCGCCCGCGAGGTCATCGCCGCCAAGGCGGAACGGGGCTAGCTTGCTCTTCGCCCTCGGCGAACCGGTCGCGTTCGTCGCGCTGGTCGGCGCCTTCCTGCTCGGCCTGCTGGTGCGGGCCTTCGCGATCCGGATCACCGCGCGCACGCTGCGCCTGAGTGAACGCCGCGACCCGGTCACGCCGCAACTGCGCGAGGACGTCGACCCGTTCGGCGCGGTCGCGGCCGCTGTGGGCGGCATGGGCTGGGGCAAGACCATCTCGGTGGACGAGGTGCCCCGCTACCACGGCCGGGGCCGCGCGGCGGCGGTCTTCGCGTCCGGGCCGGTGGCGTGCATCGTGGTCGCGCAGGTGCTGTTCCTGGCGTACGTGCTGCTCTTCCCGGACAATCTGCTGTCGGTGCTGAACATGTCCGACGTGCTGCGGGGCTTCACGCTGCCGCTGGGCGAGCAGGTGCTGCTCTGCCTGGCGGTGGGGCTGCTGGCCTTCGGCTTGCTGGCGCTGATCCCGATCCCGCCGCTGGACGGCTTCGGCATCCTGTGGTCGGCGCTGAAGCGGCCCGGGAACGGCGCGCAGCAGATGCGGCTGTGGCTCGAGGAGAAGAACCTCGGCGTGCTGATCCTGCTGATCTGCTGCTTCTTCCCGCTGAGCTACCCGTTCCTGCTGATGATCCTGGACGTGCTCGGCGTCCTCTTCCTGCGCCTGTGGGGCGGACCGGTCCCGCTCTGAGACCGGCGGGTCAGCCGGTCGTGCCGATCCGGTACGACAGCGCGAGGATCTCCCGGAGCGCGGCGGCGTCGGCCTGGTCGACCCGCTTGAGGTAGAGACAGCCCTTGCCGAGCTTGTGCTGCCCGAGGCGTTCCAGCAGGCTCGTGTACTCCTCCATGGCACCGGACAGGTACAGCGTCGTCTGGGCGGCCCGCGGGGAGAAGCTGACCGCGGGAGTGTCGCCCTCACGGCCCGATTCGTAGCGGTAGTGGCGGGAGCCGAAGCCGACGATCGACGTGCCCCACAGCACCGGCGGCTCCCCGGTCACCTCGCGCAGCGTGTCGATCAGCAGCGTCGCATCCCGGCGGCGCTGGTCGTCGCCGATGCCGTTGATGAACGCGCCGACGTCACCGTCGGTCGCCGTCGTCTTGTTGCCGCTGTCCGCCATCGTCGTCTACCTCCCGCCGGATTTTAAGCCCGCGCCGAGCGGAAAAGCGGTTGCCGCCGACGGGTGATCTCCCGCAAGCTGCCTGCATGACGTACTGACGCGCACCACCTCGCCCAGCCTGCCGCGCCCGTACGTCTTCAGAAAGAGCACTCCTTGTCTCAGCACCAGTCTGCCTCCGTCACCGTGTTCGCCTCCGACGGGAGCTGGATCGAGTCCGACGCCGTCACGCAGTGCCACCAGGTGGCCGCCCTCGACGGCATGCTCCACGTCGCCGCGATGCCCGACCTGCACCCCGGCAAGGGCGCCCCGATCGGCGCCGCGATGGCGTCGACCGTCCTCTACCCGCACCTGGTGGGTTCCGACATCGGCTGCGGCATCGCCGTGTTCCCCGTCGACCTCAAGCGGGCCGTACCCGAGCGCCTGGCCGGCCGCTTCCCGGACCTCGACCGGCCGGTCGAGCCGGACGACCCGGCCTGGGCCTCCGTGGACGCCGACATCCCGGCCGGCCATACCGAGAGCCTGGGCACCGTCGGCCGCGGCAACCACTTCGTCGAACTCGCGCGGGTCCGCGGCGTGCTCGACGACGGCCACGCGGCCCGGCTCGGGCTGGCCGCCGGTGACCTCGTC
>NZ_JBEZGQ010000725.1:0-4453 GCF_040650095.1 Actinoplanes sp. NPDC048791
GCGGTGCTGCGCTCCCGCGCCTGCGATGCCGCACCCGCGCGCGGAGCCGTGGGCGCGGGTGCGGAGCCGTGCGCGCGGGGGCGAGCCGTGCGCGTGTTTTACGCGGCCGTGCGCACCCTCGCCGGCACGTGGACGCTCGGCTTCCTGGGAGCCGTTGGGTCAGAGGAGTTCGGCGGGGTCGATCTGGATGCGGATCGGCAGGTTGGACTTCTTCACGCTGCGTACCGCCGCCGCCTCGTGCAGAGCTCGGGCCAGCGCCGCCGCGCGCCCCCGGGAGACCCGCAGCAGCATGCGTTCCTGGTCGTCGGCTGCCGGGACCGGACCGAGGAGTTCCACATCGTCGGGCAGGCGCGCCGCGTCCAGGAACTCGGCCACCGCCTCGGCCTTGCCGGTCACGCTGGCCATCCGGGCCGCCGGCGGGAAGCCCAGTTCCCGGCGTTCGGCGAGCTCGCGGGCCGCGAACCAGCCCGGGTCCCAGCGCAGCAACGCCTGCACGGGTGCCAATGAACCGTCGGCCACGACCACCACCCGGCCACCCGCCGGACCGGGCCGGGCCAGCGCGGCCGCGGACAGCCAGCGCCGCATGGTCTCCTCGGCGGCCCGTAGATCCGCCCGGGACAGCAGCGCCCACGTGTCCAGCAGCAACACCGCGCCGTAGCCGCCCTCGGCGACCGGCTCCGCTCCTGGTGTGGCGACGACGACGGCGGCCGTTCCGGGAACGGTGGTCAGGATCTCGTCCCGGCCGGAGGTGCGCACCGGGAACCCCGGGAAGGCCCGGCCGAGCTCTTCCGCCGTACGCCGGGCACCGGTCACCGAGGCCCGCAGCCGCCGCCCACCGCAGGCCGGGCAGGCGTAGTCGGCCGCGGCCCGGCCGCACCAGTGACAGGCCGGCACGTCCCGCGAACCGGCAAGCCCCAGTGGACCGGAGCAGTGCGGGCACCGGGCCGGGGTGCGGCACTCGGCGCAGGCGGTGGACGGAAGGTAACCCCGCCGCGGCACCTGCACCAGCACCGGCATCCCGGCCTGCAACGCGCCACGAGCCGCCTGCCAGGCAAGACTCGGCAGCCGCGCGGTCACCGCACCGGGATCCCGCGCCAGCTGCGGATCATCACCGGTCGGCGCGATGGCCGGGCTGCGCGCCCGCAACGTGCCACGATCGGCGACGATCTCCTTGGCCCATCCGGTCTCCAGCAGCAACTGCGCCTCACCCGTGCGGGCGAAACCCCCGACCAGCGCGGCGCAGTCGGCGAGCTGCGCGCGGGTGAGCAGAACATCCCGGGCATGCGGGTACGGCGCCCGCGGCTCGGCGTGCAGGTCATCCCCGTCGTCCCAGATGACCACGAGCCCGAGATCAGCGACGGGCGCGAACATGGCAGCCCGCGTCCCGACGACAACAGGCACCCGGTGCCGGCTGGCGGCGAGGAACCTCCGATATCGCTCAGCCGGCCCAGCGGCGGCGTTGAGGGCGACATGCCGCCCATCACCGAGCACCACGGTCAGAGCTTGATCGAGCCGCTCCAGATCTCGCGCGTCCGGCACCACGATGACCACACCCCGGCCACCCCGGACGACGGCCCGGGCAGCCTCAGCGATTCGCGCGGGCCAGTCCTCCCCGGGCAGCGCGGACCATACGGCCCGAGCCGGCCGGGCCTGCTCCAAGGCGTGCATGAAGGCCCCGCCGGTGGGATAAATCCCCCACCCGTGCGCGCCTGCCTCCGGCCGGACGTCACCGCGAGCCGCGGTCTGGTCGAGTTCGGCGTCGGTCGGCTGGTCCTCTGCTACCTGGGCGAGCTGCACCTCAGCGACCGTGCCCGGTTGGACCGACCGCCCACCCGCCGAACCGGGCTCCGCACCTGGGTCAGATTGTTGCGCCCCCGCAGAAGGTGACTGATCCGATAGATCCGGCACGACGGTGGGGGAAGTCGTGGTTTGTGACGGCGCCGAAGCCACCGCTCCCGCAGTGGCGAATGCGAAGGCGGGAGTCGCTCTGTCGGGACGGCCAAGAGCCACTGCACCCCCAGCCGCAGCGGGGTGACTGGAGCTCATCGCAACCGAAACGCCGACGACCTCAGCGGAGGCGGCAGCCGCCACCTCCGGACGGTCAGAAGCGCCAGCAGCATCGACGCCCGCAGGTAGCGAAGACGCTGTCGCCGAGCCGGGCGGTGGATCAACAGGAGGCGGAGTGGCCTGGGCTTCCGCGCGAGCGTGACGAGGCGGCACAGCCAGCCGCAGCACATCCGAGAGATTCCCCGCGTACCGGTCAGCGACAGCGCGAGCCAGCCGCGCCACCTCCGGGTCCAGCACCCGCTCCGGCGAGACCACTTTGTCCAGAAAGGCCAGCTTTCCGCCGTGCGGGCTGGACTCGGCCCGTTCCAGGAGGAAGCCGTTCACCAGCTGCCCGGCGAAGCGGACCTTCACCCGCACCCCCGGCTGCGCAGCCTCGTCGTCGGCCGCGGAGACCAAGTAGTCGAACGGGCGGTCGAGGTGGGCCAGCGGCACTTCGACGCTCACCCGGGCGACCGGCAGCCGCGGTGCCGGCTCCCGG
Source organism: Actinoplanes sp. NPDC048791 (assembly GCF_040650095.1). Classification (NCBI taxonomy): domain Bacteria; kingdom Bacillati; phylum Actinomycetota; class Actinomycetes; order Micromonosporales; family Micromonosporaceae; genus Actinoplanes; species Actinoplanes sp. NPDC048791. The sequence goes on from NZ_JBEZGQ010000725.1 coordinate 2,546, forward strand.
TCGGGTTTCGCCTTCGCCGCCTTCACCCGCACATTCTGGCGCGCGGGTACGACATCTTCCGGCGCAAACAGCACGGGTGCCTCGACCGGAGTCGAGGCACCCGTTCCTGGCGTCACCAAGCTCAGGCCGCGGCGGACTTCAGGTCCTGGGCGCGGTCCGTGTTCTCCCACAGCAGCTCCGGCAGTTCGCGGCCGAAGTGGCCGTACGCCGCGGTCTGCTGGTAGATCGGGCGCAGCAGGTCCAGGTCGCGGATGATCGCGGCCGGGCGGAGGTCGAACACCTCGTTGATGGCCTTCTCGATCCGCTCCACCGGCACGTTCTCGGTGCCGAACGTCTCGACGAACAGCGACACCGGGTGCGCCTTGCCGATCGCGTACGCGACCTGCGTCTCGCACCGCTCGGCCAGGCCGGCGGCGACCACGTTCTTGGCCACCCAGCGCATCGCGTACGCCGCCGAGCGGTCCACCTTCGACGGGTCCTTGCCCGAGAAGGCGCCGCCGCCGTGACGGGCGTAGCCGCCGTACGTGTCAACGATGATCTTGCGGCCGGTCAGGCCGGCGTCGCCCATCGGGCCGCCGATCTCGAAGCGACCGGTCGGGTTGACCAGCAGCCGGTAGTCCTCCACGTCCAGGCCCAGGCCCTCGAGCTCCGGGGCGATGACGTGCTCACGGACGTCCGGGGTCAGCAGCGACTCCAGCGAGATGTCGGCCGCGTGCTGCGACGACACCACGACCGTGTTCAGCCGCACCGGGCGCAGGCCGTCGTACTCGATGGTGACCTGGGTCTTGCCGTCCGGGCGCAGGTACGGGATCGTGCCGTCCTTGCGGGCGCTCGACAGCCGCCGGGCCAGCCGGTGGGCCAGCGCGATCGGCAGCGGCATCAGCTCCGGGGTCTCGGAGCAGGCGAAGCCGAACATCATGCCCTGGTCGCCCGCGCCCTGGGCGTCGAGCGCGTGCTCGGAGTTGCCCTCGCGCAGCTCGACCGCGCTGTCCACACCCTGGGCGATGTCAGGCGACTGCGAGCCGATCGACACGCTGACGCCACAGGACGCGCCGTCGAAGCCCTTCTTGGACGAGTCGTAACCGATGCCCAGGATGGTCTCGCGCACGATGCTCGGGATGTCCGCGTACGCCTTGGTGGTCACCTCGCCGGCCACGTGAACCTGGCCGGTCGTGATCAGGGTCTCCACCGCGACGCGGCTGCGGGGGTCCTGCGACAGCAGGGCGTCGAGAATACCGTCGCTGATCTGGTCAGCGATCTTGTCCGGGTGGCCTTCCGTGACCGACTCGGAGGTGAACAGGCGGCGTGCCACGGTGCTCCTCAGATTTGTCGAAGTTTCGTTCCGCGGCAGTGTAGTCACCACCGCTGTAGTGACGCCGGGGCGGTCTCAGCCCGTCCCAAGCGCGCCGACCTGCGGATCAAGGCGCCCGGCAACCTGATCCCATATCGCATCGGCTACATCGTCTTTCGGGAGTTCCCCCAGCGCGGTGGTGCTCCCGTCGGCGCCCAGGATCGTGACCGTGTTGTTGTCCGACCCGAAGACCAGGTCGACGCCCACCTCGTTAACGACGATGAGGTCGGCGCGTTTCCGGACCAGTTTGCCGCGGGCGTTCTCCAGCGCGTCGTGGGTCTCCGCGGCGAAGGCGACGAGCAGCTGACCAGGGCGTTTGGTCGCGCCGAGCTCGGCTGCGATGTCCGGGTTGGTGACCAGCTCGAGGGTGGGCGCCGTACCCCCGTCGCTTTTCTTGATCTTCTGGCCGGCGACCGCGGCCGGCCGGAAGTCGGCCGGGGCCGCCGCCATGACCACGACGTCCGCGTCCGCGGCGGCCTCGACCGTGGCCTTGCGCAGCTCCTCGGTCGTGCCGACGCGCACCACGTCGGTGCCCGCCGGAACGTCCAGAGTGACGT
>NZ_JBEZGQ010000726.1:0-4447 GCF_040650095.1 Actinoplanes sp. NPDC048791
GGAACATCACGACGGCCTCCTGTTGCCGGCGGCCCTCGGTCAGAAGACCGGGACGCCCGCGCGGACCAGGCGCCAGTTGGCGACGAAGAAATCAGCCGGGTTGATCTCACCCTTGGCCTGCGCCCAGTCGATCAGCAGCTGCCGGATCTCCTGCTGGGCGTTGTAGACCTGGGTCTTGACGATGCCCGGGAAGTTACCGCCGCCGCTGCGCCGGTAGTTGTTCACCGCGACGACGAACTGGGCGTCCGGCGCGACCGCGACCCCGGCGATCTCCAGCCGGGTGATCCGGTCACCGACCGGGCGGCTGATGTCGATGTCGTAGTCGACGCCGGAGAACACGTCGTAGTTGTAGTCGGGCACCGCCGGGTCGCTGATCGTCGCCGGGTCGGGCGTGGCCCCCACCGGCAGCGTCACGAAGTACTTCGCCGAGTACTCCAGGTACGCCTTCACCTCGGCGCCCGTCAGCACCACGGCCTCGAGCGTATTGTCGAAGACGTACAGGCCGGCCACGTCGCGGATCTTGACGTCACCCTGCGGGAACACCGCCGTCCGGCTGAACGGCGCGGCCAGCGAGAGCACCGGCAGGGACGCGTACGGGGTGCCGGCCAGCGCCGCGGTCACCGTCTCGGTCTGCACCTTGTTGATGAAGTCCAGGATCGGCGTGTCCTTGTACCGCGACTCGACCGTGGTCAGCTCCACCGTGGACGTGGCGACGACCTGGTTGACGTACGCGACCGTCTTGGCGTGCTGGGCCTTGACCACGGCCAGCACCCGCGGGTCCTCGGTGACCGTGTTGGTGTTGAGCAGGTCGGACTTCTTGTCGGTGATGGTCCACCGGCCGCGGTCGCGGGTCAGCGTGAAGTCCATCCGGCTCAGCCGCTGGCCCCACTTCGACGGCTCCGACAGCAGCACCTGGGCCCCGGTCTGCTTGTTGGTGACGAACCGCTGCGGGACATTGGCGTGCGCGTGCCCGAACAGGATCGCGTCGATGCCCGGGACCTGCTCGGCGATGAGCGCGCTGGGGTTCTCGTTCGGCAGCTCGGGGCCGTAGCTGGACGTGCCGCTGTCGCCGCCGTGCGCGGAGATCAGCACGATGTCGGCGCCGCGGGCCCGCATGACCGGCACCCACTTCGCGGCGGTGGCGATCATGTCGGCGAAGACCAGCTTGCCCTCGACGTTGCCCTTGTCCCAGATGGCCACGCCGGGGTTGGTCAGGCCGAGGATCCCGACCCGCAGCGTCGGTGCGCCGTGCCCGAGGGAGACCTTCTTGATCACGTACGGCGTGAAGGCCGGCCGCCTGGTCGTCGCGTCGAGCGCGTTGGCGGCCAGCGCGGGGAAGCCCAGCTGGCGGATCCACAGGTTGAGCAGCGGCAGGCCGTAGTTGAACTCGTGGTTGCCCAGCGTGACGGCGTCGTAGTGCAGCACGTTCATGGCCTTGGCCATCGGGTGCTTCTCACCGGTCGCGGTGATCGGCTCCTGCTTGGCGTAGTACGTGGCCAGCGGCGTGCCCTGGATCGTGTCGCCGGCGTCGAGCACCAGGGTGGCCTTGCCCCGGCGCTCGGCCCGGATCTGGTTGACCAGGGCGGCGAGCTTGGCCACCCCGACGTCGTTGTGCGCGCTGTCGTCGTACTCCAGGTCCTTGTAGTAGTCCCAGTTGTAGACGTTGCCGTGGGTGTCGGAGGTGCCGAGCACGGTCAGGTCGTACGTCTTCGGGTGGTGGCCGTGACCGGGACGTGTCGCGGGAGCGGCGCCGGCCGCGTCACCGAGCACGAGCGGAGCGGCGGCACCGGCAGCTGCGGCGGCGAGAACGCCACGCCGCGAGACGCCTGCGGGAAGGGTCATCAGGAACCTTTCGAGGGGAAAAGTGCACGCGCCTCGTGGGCGCCCACGAGGCACCATAACCGCCGATACATTTCCAGGCGAGAGCTGCCGCGGGACCCGGCAGATGTCACGGGACCGGCGGGCATCTCGTAGGATCGCCGCCATGCCTGCGCAGCCGGAACTGCCGCTGCGTCCGATGACGCTCGGTGAGTTGCTGGACGCCGCCATGGCCCTGCTGCGGGCCCGAGCGCTTCCCCTGCTGGCCACGGCCGCCGTCCTCGGCCTGCTGGAGCAGTCCCTGCTGGTGCCGTTGCGTACGGCTGCCTTCGTCACCGCGCCCTACTACGGTCCGGCGCGTGGCCACTTCGGGCAGTGGTGGATCGTCACCGCGCTCGGGTTCGCCACCGAGACCGTCATCCTCACGCTGCTCGGCGCCCTCGCCGCGGCCGCCGCCGCTCCGGCCCTGCTCGGCCGGGCGGTACGCCATCGTGAGCTCTGGTCGCGCACCCGGCCACTGTCCACCGTCAGCATCGCCCTCGTGCTCGGCCTGGCCGGCGGGGTCGCCCTGTTCGCCGGGTTCGTGCCGTGGCTGATCCTGTACGGCCTGTTCAGCCTCACCTCCGCGGTCCTGGTCATCGACCGGGCCGGCAACCCGTTCAGTGCGCTGTGGCGCTCGGCCCGGCTGACCACGCGCGGCGCGTTGCGGGGCTTCTGGACCCTGCTCAGCGCCTATCTGACCTGGTTCGTCATCCGGTTCGCGCTGGGCAGCGGGTGGGTGTGGGTGCTGACCCAGCTCAGCGGGGGCGAGCCGGCCTGGCTGACCTGGCTCACCCCGGCCGCCTGGGTGCTCGCCAACGCCGTGGCCTACTCCGCGCTGGCCTGCGTCGCCGCCGTCCTGCTGCTGGAGACGCGGATCCGCACCGAAGGGCTGGACATCGCCATCGGCCGGGCCCGCAGCCGCGGCGAGGACGACTCCGCCGCCCTGGTGTACGCCCGGTGACCCGGGTCTGGGACGAGTTCGCGGCGGCGGTCTTCGACGTCGTGCCGCCACAGGTCCTGCTCCTGCTCCTGCTGGCGATCGCCGGGCTGACCGGTGCGCTCTGGTACTGGTACCCGGCGTGGGTACCGACCCGGCTGCCCCGGATGCCGCGCCTGCGGATGCCCCGCTGGCGGTTGCCGCGCTGGCGCCGTACCCGGAAGCCGAAGTCTGCCCGGAAGGCGAAGACCAAGGTCGAGCCGGTCTTCGCCCCGACGGTCGTGCTGGCCGACGGCACGCTGCTGGCCGACCGGCTGGCGGCCGAGGGCCGCTATGCCGAGGCCATCCGGCAGCGGTTGCGTGACGTGGTCGGTGACCTCACCGCCGCCGGCGTGGTCGCGCCGCTGCCCGGCACCACCGCCGCCGAGGTCGCGGCGGCCGCGGCCGCGCAGCGCCCGGCCGTCGCCGGTTCGCTCGCCGGGGCCACCGACCTGTTCTCCGAGATCTGGTACGGCAACCGCCCCGCCCTGCCCGCCCACGACGAACGCATGCGCGCCCTCACCGGTGACGTCCGGACGCGGATGCGCGGGGTCCCGTCGTGAAGTCACGCCGCTGGCTGCGTTTCGCCCTGCCGCTCGCCGTCGTCGCCGGGCTGGCCACGATGACCGGTGTCGCGCACGTGGTCCAGCAGCCGGACCCGACCGATGCCTCGTTCCTGTCCCCCACCAGCGCCGAAGGTGACGGCGCACGGCTGCTCGCCGACGCCCTGACCAGCGCCGGGGTGCGGATCACGGTGCACCGCACCAGCCTCGACGCGCTCGCCGACGCCGAGGTGGGCGGGCCGGTCACGCTCTTCGTCACCACGCCCGGGCTGATGCACCCGTCCTACCTGCCACGGCTGGCCGCGCTGCCGGAGCAGGTCCGCGTGGTCATGGTCGCGCCGGGCCCGGACCAGCTGACCGCGGCCGGTCTCTCCGTCCCGGTGGGCGGGCCACGCTGGACGGCCACGGCGCCCCAGCCGGGCTGCTCGACGGACTACGTGAACGCCGCCGGCCCGGCCGCGGTGCAGCGCCTGCGCTACGACGTCTCCGCCTACCAGGCCGTGCGCTGCTACAACGACGGCCTGGTGGAGTTCCGCAGCGAGCGGGTCGCGATGACCCTGGTCGGGGCCGCGGACCCGTTCCGCAACGACCGGGCCGACGAGCACGGCAACCGGGCGCTGGCCCGTGGCCTGCTGGCCCGCGACCCGACGGTGATCTGGCTCGACCTGCACGAACGCGAACCGGACCCGGACGACAGCGCCGCCCGGCCCACCGAGCCGCAGCCGGATCCCGGCACCGACGACCAGGGTGACGACAGCGGCGAACGCCCCGACGACGACCTGCCCGATGAGGAGCCGACCGGTGAGCCGCAGGACGGCGGCGAGGCCGATTCGGCCCAGGGCGGCGGCAACGGCGTCTCGGAGAGCCCGCTGGCCCGGGCCTTCCCCCCGGCGGTATGGGCCACCCTGGCCCTGCTGGCCCTGGCCGCGCTCGCGCTGGCCGCGGCCTCCGCGCGCCGGCTCGGTGCCCCCGTGGCCGAACCGCTGCCGGTCCGGGTCCGGGCCGCCGAGACCGTCCGCGGCCTGGGCGGGCTCTACCAGCGGGCCGG
>NZ_JBEZGQ010000727.1:0-4436 GCF_040650095.1 Actinoplanes sp. NPDC048791
GGCCCGCAACCGCAGCCAGCGGGCCACGGCCACGCTCTGCCAGTGCGCGAGCGGGAACAGCCCGGCGTCCGGCTGCACCAGCCCGATCACCGCGAGCGTCGGATGCTTGCGGGCGAACGCGTGCAGGTGCAGATCGGGCTTGCCGTCGTCGTCGATGTCCAGCAGCTCCGGGGCCAGGAACTCGAACCGGGGCAGGTAGCCGGTCGCGGTGATGACCAGGTCGGGCTCGACGCGGCGGCCGTCGGACAGCTCCACAGTCGACCCCTCGAGCCGGGTCACGTCCGGCACCGGGGTGATCCGGCCGTGGCCCAGGTAGTAGACGAGCTGGCTGTTGACCACCGGGTGGCTCTCGTACGGGCGGTGGTCGGGCGCGGGCAGGCCGTACCGGGTGATGTCGCCGACGGTGAGCCGCAGCGTGCGGTGGTAGATCCACTGGCGCAGCCACAACGGCAGGCGCAGTTGCAGCATCTTGTCGTTGACCTGGTCGGCGGGGCGGCCGAAGACGTACTTGGGGGCGTACCAGTAGCCGCGGCGGGTCGAGTGCCAGACCGTGCTCGCCTGCTGGGCGGCCTCGACGGCGATGTCACAGCCGGTGTTGCCGCCACCGACCACCAGCACCTTGCGGCCGCGCAACTGCGCCGGGTCCTTGTACGCCGACGCGTGGATCACCTGCCCCCGGTACTTCGAGGTATCCACCGGTAGCGGCTTCGGCGACCAGTTGTGCCCGTTGGCGACGACGACGGCCGCGTACCGCTGGATCCGCTCGGCGCCGCCGCCGGTGCTGCGCGTGGTCACGTCCCAGCGGCCGTCGCCGACCGGTGTCACCGCGACGACCTCGGTGCCGAACCAGATGCTGTCGCCGAGACCGAAGTGCTGCGCGTACCGCTCCAGGTAGCTGAGCAGCTTGCTGTGGTGCGGGTAGTCCGGCCAGTCGTCAGGCATCGGGAAGTCGGGGAACTCGGTGAGCGGGCGGGAAGAAATGAGGTGGGCAGAGGCGTACACCGGGCTGCGGTCGTGCCGCCAGTTCCAGGCGCCGCCGACGGACGTCTCACGCTCGTAGCAGTCGACGGCGAAGCCCTGCTCACGCAGGTTCTTGATCGCCGCGAGGCCACTGCCGCCGGCGCCGATGACACAGACGGCGTCGTGCCGGTCGGCGATCTCTGGGGTGTCGGGCACCCGGAGATCCTCGCAGAAGCGAGAGCTACTCGGAAGGCAGGGACAGCTCCGCGAGAACGGGCAGGTGGTCGCTGGCCCGGCGGGCCTGATCGGTCTCCACGACCTCGTACCGCTCGACCGTGATGTCCGGCGAGACGAAGAGCCCGTCGAGGCGCAACCGGGGCAGGGTGGCCGGGAAGGTGAGGGCCCCGGAGGCGGCACCGGCGGCGTCGGTCAGACCGTCGGCGACCGTACGCCAGGCGCCTCCACCCGGCCCCTCGTTGAGGTCACCGGCGGCGATCAGCGGACCCTCGACCGCTGCCAGTGCCTCCTTCCAGCGGGCCGCCTGATCCGGGCGTTCCCGGGCGTCGGTGGCCAGGTGCGAGCCCGAGACGGTGAACCGGGCGCCGCGCACCGTGCACCGGGCGAACGCGGCGCCGCGCAGGTGCCGGCCCGGGGTGAGCGGATAACGCAGGCACCACTGCTCGTGCACCCGTACCCGGAGGCTGACGAGCAGCAGGTTGCCCAGCGAGGGCAGCCCGCCGGCCGCCACGACCATGCCGAAGTCGCTGGCCAGGGAGGCGCACTTCTGCCGCCAGCGGAACCGGCGCGGCGCCTCCTGCACGACGACGACATCCGGGGCGAGATCGCGGACGAGCCCGGTGAGGGCCGCCCGATCGTCGCGCAGGCCGTGCACGTTGTAGCTCAACACCCGCAGCGGGACCCCGGACACGGCGTGCTCCCTCGTCGTTGGTCAGATACGTCGGGCGAGATCGGCGGCGCCGAGCACACCAGCCGTGTTGCCGGTCTCAGCTGCCCTGATCTCGGCGACCGGAAACCTCCCGCGTTGGGCGAGCTGATCCCGATACGTCCGTTCGGTGGGTCCCATCAGCAGCTCCCCGGCGTCGATCACGCCGCCACCGACGACCAGCACCTGCGGGTCGAACACCTGGGCCAGGTCGGCCATCGCGACGCCGAGCCAGTAGCCGATCTGCGCGAACGCGTCCCGGGCCACCCCGTCCCCGCCCTGCGCGGCCTCGGTGATCATCCGCCCGCTGATCGCCGCCGGATCACCACCGGCCAGCTCCAGCAGCAACGTCGCCCGCCCCGGCTCCTGCCGCGCGCCGGCCTGGGCGAACCGCACCAGCGCGTTGCCGCTCGCGTACTGCTCCAGGCAGCCGAGCCGGCCACAGCCGCACGGATGCCCGTCGTTCACGGACTGGATGTGCCCGAGTTCCCCGGCGATGCCGTTGGCGCCCCGCCACAACCCGCCGTTGATGACGATGCCGCCACCGATCCCGGTCCCGACGGTGATCATGACCATGGAGTCGTCGGCGTGCTGGGCGGCGCCGTACCGGAACTCGGCCCAGGCGGCGACATTCGCGTCGTTCTCCAGCACGGTGGGCAACCCGACGGCCTTGGCCACGTAATCCCGTACCGGCTCGTCCCGCCAGGCCAAATTGGGCGCGAACAGGACGGTCGCCCCGGCGGCGTCGATCCAGGCGGCGGCACCGATGCCGACCGCCTTGGCCTCCGGATGGGCGGCGGCCAACTCGGCCGCGACGGCCACGATGGTGTCCCGGGTACCGGCAGGATCCTCGGCCGGCGTCTCCCGCCGGGTCTGCGCGAGCACGACGCCGCGGTCGTCCACCACCCCGCCGGCCACCTTCGTGCCGCCGACGTCGATACCGATGGTCAGCGTCACGCTGCCCGTCCCCTCTGTTGTGTCACACCGCGTCGCCGGGACGGGCGTCGTCGCCCGAACCGGCACCACGGCCCTCGGCTGCCTCAGCAGCCGGCGCAGTGCCCGGAACATCATGATCCACGCTGGGCGTATGCGCCACGCCGGTATCACCGGCAGTGTCGCCATTTGCGGCGGTAACCGCCGCCCAGACATCGGTGGCCCCCGTCACGCGTCGAGGGGAGCCGGGACTATTGTCAGCCAGAGGAGGGGGTTGGGAAGAGGGGGCCGGGGTTCCGGTTTCCTGAGACCTTTTTCCGGTACGCGCACTGGCTTGATCAACCGCAGCAGCGGGGTCCTGGACGGGGGCGGGGTGGGTGCCGGCGGAACGGTCGGTGGTGGGTTGCGCGACCGCAGTGGGAGCGGCCTTCGCGGGTGGCTGATCCGGTGCGGCCCGGCCGGCCCGCCGGGGCGAACGAGTCGCGGCAGCCCAGGGGTCACCCTGCGCCGGCTCTGCCTTCTTTTGAGGCTCCTGGTCTGCGCTTTCCGCACCGGGCGCGGGGTGCGATACAGACCCGCCAGGCGTCACGACCCACGTACCCGCGTCGGCCGATCCGGGCTCGGCCGACACCGCCGCCGCGGACCCGGTGACGTTGACCTGCTCAGCGGTCGTAACCGCCGGTGCGGCACCGACGGCGTCCGACTGCGCGGCGGCTTGGTCTGCTGCCTGTGCCGACCCGCCGGCCGGACCGGCGTCTCGCCGCGCATCCGCCCTGGACGAGCCGGGCGTCGACCCCGGACGACCACCCGGCTCCGCGTGGCTCCCCCGCGCCGAGTCGGGGCTCTTCCGTGCTGGGCGGGAAGTCGGGGCGGGTGCGGTGCGCGGTCGGGTGGGTGGCCGGGAGGCGCGGGTGGCAGCCGCCCAGGGGTCACCTGACCTCGACGACGGTGAGGTTGCCGGCTCGGTGGGAGCTGGTTCGGAGCCGGCTGCATCGGTCTGGGTGGCTGCCTGCTCGGCCGCGGTCGCGAGCGTCGGGTCTTCCGGTGCGGTGGCTCGCGCTGCCGGTTCAGGGCGGGGAGCGCGGGTTGCCGCCGTCCACGGGTCGTCGGTCTCGCGGACCTCGTAATCAGGTGGGGTGGTGTCGGCCGGCTTGGCCCTGCGGGTCGCCGTGGACCAGGCCTGGTCCGGCGTTGTCGTCGGGCGGGGCGGCGGCTTGCGGTGGGTCGACGTGCCGGTCGTGCCGGTCACCGTCGAGAAGGCCCGGAGCAGGCTCGCCACGCCGCTCGCGAAGTCGCCCGCGCCGGTCGCCAGGCGTTCGGCCTGCTCAGGGGTCGGGTTGCGCACCCCGGCGATCGCCCGGCAGATCGGGCACACGCAGCATTCCGCGCTGCCGGTGGACCAGCCGCCGAAGCGGGTGGCACTTGCCCACAACTGCCGGCCGGCGGCCTGTCGCGCCTGCGCGCCCAGGGAGTCGAGTGTGTGCTGGTAAGCCTCGCGCCAGTCGAAACCCGGCTGATCGCTGTCTGCCGGAGCACCGCCCCGCGGCCCGCCGCTGCCCCCGGCACCCGGCATTCCGTGGCCGCGCTTGTCCGCGCCCGG
>NZ_JBEZGQ010000728.1:0-4436 GCF_040650095.1 Actinoplanes sp. NPDC048791
GGGTGTGGATGCGGCACGGATGCCGACGACCCGGCTACGCCGGCAGCGGCACGAAAGCCACCGCGTCGTAGCCGACGGAACTGCCGTCCGACGGCGAGCGGGTGTTCTCAAGGTTGACCGTCAGCCCGGCGTCGGTCTGGTAGCGGCCCAGGTTGACCCACTTACCGGCGTTGGCTGTCTGATCGACGGTGGCCTGCCGGATGCGGCCGTCCAGCGACCGGATGTGGTAGATCGCCCGCGTGGTCCGCGCACCGTGCGCCGGGATATAGACCCAGACGCCGATCGTCCCGTTCATCTCGACCGGGCTCTTCCAGGTTCCGGTGACGCGCCACGCGCCGCCGTACCGGGCCCGTGCGAACCAGTTGTGGCCGGCGAATCCGCTGTCCAACTGCTGGAATTCGATCTTGGAGGTCAGCTGGTCCGCCGCGACGCCGGCGAAGTCGAGACTGAAGCTGCCCCGCGGGAAGTTCGTCTTGCCACAGCGTGGGGTCACCGTCCCGGACGGCACGTCGTCGACGATCACCGTACCCGCGATGAACGCCGGGTTGGGCGTGCACGGCGGCGGATAGTGGGTGGCGTCCGCCGGCTCCGCGTAGTTGCCGCTGAGGTCGTACCGGATGCCCTCGAAACCGCAGCTGGCCGCGCAGTCCGCCTTCCACACCACGGACTCGTGGATCCAGCACTTGAGGTCGTACTGCCCGGCGTCGTTCTTGTGCAGGCACGGCCCCGGCTTCTCGTTCTCCATACCCGGCTCGTTCGGCTGAACCGCCAGGTCGGGGTCACAGGTGTTGGCCGCGGTGCAGAACAGCTTCGGGTCGGGCTTCGCGGCGCTCCGGCGCAACCGTGCTCCGATCTCCCCCTCGATGCCGTCCTTCGTCGCGTTCCAGGACGCGATGCGGAAGCCGGTTCCATCGACAGTGTCGATCGACTGCGCCGCCCAGCCCATCACCTTCTCCTGATAGGGCCAGTCCTGCGGGTGGGAGGCATCGCGCATGGTCGGCGCGTTGTCGCCGTAGACCTCCGGGTGCGCGACGTCGAGGAACATGTGCCGGGTCGGGTCGTAACGCGGGTTGATCGGGTTGTTGCCCCAGCCCATGCCCCACGGCTTGCCGGCGCCCTCGTACGGGTGGTAACCGCTGTTGTAGGCCCAGGCGGCGAAGAACCAGTTCTCGATGCGAGTCGGATCCCCGTTGTTGATGACCAGACCGTCCTCCATCGTCGCGTTCCACTTCTCCTGGAGGATCTGGAGGCCGGCGGCGATGTTGACGGCGTAGTCGAGGGCGATCGCGCGCTGGCGGAACGTACTGCGGGCGACCTCACCCGGCTTCTCGTGGCCGGCCTTGCGCATGCCGTCGGTGACCTGGCCGATGCCGTATCCACAGTCCGAGTCGGCCCAGTGGATCTGCCAGTCGTCGCTGGTGTCGGCGTCGTAGTAGTGCTGGCCGTAGTAGTTGCCGATCAGCGGGCTGCCGTACTCACCCGAGTCCGCCTGCGACGCCTGCCAGAGGTTGGTCTCCTGGGCGAGGATGCCGAGCATGATCTGCGCCGCGACGTGACCGCCGCCGTACAGTGGTCGACTCGGGTACAGCTCCTGCGGCGAGTACGACCCGAGCCCGAAGTTGCGGTAGCCGGCCGGGCGCACCGTCGTGAGGCCGTTGAAGATCGCGTAGTCCACCGCCCACTCGATCTGCCGGTTCCGGGGCTGGTAAGCCATCGTGTGGATGTCGTTGCGCGGCACCGAGCAGTAGGCCTCCGTCTCCACCGGTTCGGACGGCGACGCGGCGGCGACGCGGGCGGCGGCCTTAGGCGCGACCGCGTTCGGCGAGCCGGCCTTCGCCGAGGCCGCCTCGGCCGGCTCCGCGTTCACCGGTGCCGGAGTGCCGGGCGCCACCGTGAACGGCACGCTGGCTCCGGTCGCCGGGACCCGGGCGGCGAGCCGCAGAGACTTGCGTGTGACCGGCCGGGTGTCGCTCGGGAACACGTCCACTGCGGCGAGTTCCTGCTGCACCGCCATCCGGCCCTGCGTGGACAGATCTGCCTGCGGGTCTGCCGCGACCCGCGAGACCTGCGCGGGAAGCGGGCGAACCGCCGTCGGCGTACCGGTCAGAAAGACCCGGCCGGCCGAACCCCGGGCCAGACCGAACGCACCGAGACGGCCCTCCGCGAGCAGAGCGCCGCGCCCGCCTGCCAAGCGACGGGCGGCCATTCCGGCCGTCGTCTGCTCCAGGTAGCTGACACCGCCCGCGCCGTCCACGGTCAACCCGAACGGTACGGCCGTCGTCCTGATCCGTTCCCGGGACCTGCCATCGGCGGTGATCTCCGCGATGCCGTTGCCGCGGGCCGCGAAAAAGCCGGCACCGGCCGGTACCGCCGAGGTGGCCTGCCCGGTCAGCTCCACCGCCTTGGCGAGGGTGGCCCGGCCGGCGTCCAGTTTGAGCAGCCGGGTCTTCGGCAGGTTCTCATCGCCCTCCTGCGTGAGCGCCACGTTCTCGTCAGTGCCGCACCCCGGGTTGAAGTAGGCGAGGCTGGTGGTGACCGGCAGTCGGGTGACCGCACCGGTGTCCAGGTCGACGACCGCGGTGAAGCCGCCGCGCCCACTCAGCTCGGCGTGATTGGTGAAGTTGCGCGGCGCGTACACGGCGACCACCCGGCGACCCGAGCCGGTGATGCAGGCGTTGCCGACCCACCGGTCGGTGGCGAAGCCCGGCTCCGCCAGGGTCGCGGCATCCCGCCAGGCGTACCCCTTTGCGGAGTCGGCCACCAGGATGTGGAATCCGTCGGCGTCGCTCGCGGTGGTCCAGGCCCGGTCACCGGAGGAGCGCCAGCCGGAGCCGAGCACCTTGTCGCGCACTGCGGGTGCGACCGCACCGGCGCTCTTCAGGTCCGCGGCCACCGGACCGGCGGCCTCGGCGAGTGCGGGTGCGTAGAGGGCCGCGGTGGCGGCGACGACGGCGGCGGCGATGTTCGCCAGGGGCCGCCGGACACGTACTTTCATGACGGCCGCCTTCATCGGATGTCGTTTGCTTTGTTGAGGATGGTGAGGTCGGAGCCGAAGACGCCGCGGAAAGCCTCGAACACGTTGCCCATGCTCTGCGCGTCCACGAACGTGTTCTGGTCGTTGTCGATCCCACCGAGTTCCAACCGGACAAGGATGCCGCGGAGCGTGACTCCGGTGAGCTGTCCCCCGTCGATCGTGAAGACCGGCGCGCCGACGTCGCCCTCACCGAGGACCGGGTCTACGCACTGGTCTTCCTCGAACTGCCTCGGGTTCGTCAGCACCCCGCAGGACGATCCATCCATCAGCGTGTAGGGGCGGGGCGCAGTCCCCGGGATGATCGGGGTCAGGTAGAAGACCTTGTGCGACACGCCCTGCGAGCCCGGGGTGTAGGCGTTGTATGTGCCGACCGCGCTGTCGCTGACCTTGGCGTTGCAGGCGACCCCGGTGTGCGCTCCGGAGATGCAGACGGTCTGCCCGCCGACAAGACTTCCCCACGACTCGACCGACCAGCCGATCTCGCTCCACGTCCCGCCGGTGTAAACGAACGGCTCGGCTCCGCCGGTCGGACGGGTCAGCATCACCCCGAAGTCGTCGTTCACCCAACAGTCACAGCCGGCGAGCGAGTCGTTGACGGCGACACCGGTCGGATCCAGGAACAGCTGCCGCGGCCGGCCGCAGGACGCGGCGCCGAGCATCAACTCGGTGTTGGTGCGCTTGTCCAGCATCGGGAAGCCCGACGTGCAGTGCCACTTGTCGTCGTAGTTGGCGACGTTGCCGACAGCGTTGCGGGCCTGCGCACCGCCGTTGCCGCCGGTCGCGTTGGAGTTGATCCAGTGCGCGCCGCCCCACGCCGGCCGGGTGTCGTCCTGCCGGCTGGGCGACGGCGGCTGGTTCACGGCCAGGGCCTTGGCCGCGGTCGCCTTGGCCGCGGTCGTCTTCTTCGCGGAAGTGGCGGACTTCTTCACCTTGGCGGGAGTGGCCGCCTTCTTCACCGTCAGCGGCACCGGAGTCGAGGGGAGCAGCGCCTTCGCCGCCGCCGGGTCCTCGGCGCTCACCGTGAGGCCGGTCCCGGAGACCGGAACGCTAACCGTGACAGATTTGCCGAGCGGTTCGATGCTGCGCAGCACCTGGCTCGCGGCCGCGGTGAGTTCCTGGCGGGAGAAGCGCGCCTGTTCGACGGCGACCGGAACCTTCCGGGCCTCCCGGTCGATGACCGTGCGGACCCCGGCGGGCGGCTGTCCCTTCCAGTAGACCCGCACCCGTGAGCCGTCGTCGGTGAGAGCCACCCCGGTGAAACCGGACGCCTTGCCGTTGCCGGCCGCGGCAGTGATCCGCTCGGCCGCACCGACCAGCGGCGCTTCCCGGCGCATCCGCTCGATCGCCGCCATCGGCACACCGTTGAGGTCACCCGGGGCGGTGGCCGGACCCGCGACCGCCG
>NZ_JBEZGQ010000729.1:0-4433 GCF_040650095.1 Actinoplanes sp. NPDC048791
TCCCCGCCCCCAAGCCCGTTGTGGTCACCCTGGTTGCTTCGCCCAACAACCACCTGTACGGCCTCAGCAAGCTCCTACACCAACGGGGCTGGGCGGTGCGTGGGCGAGGGCTACTTCGCAGCTTGTCTGCCGCTGGCAGCCGGAGTTGCGCCGTCGCGGGTCCCTGACAGTTGCCCACATGCGCCACGCGCTTCGAGGTGTCGTGTGGCGGGGCCTAGCCGCCTTCGCCGGGGCGCAGCTCGGCGCTGGTTTTCCCTTGTCGGGTCATGCTGACGTGCGAGCCCGGCATGTGGACACCGCGAGGGGCCACGACGCCGATTGCCGGCGAGCTGCGCCTGGCCGAGCCGCGCCTGGCCGAGCCGCGCCCGGCCGAACGGTGCCTGGCCGAGCGGTGCCTGGGCGAGCGGTGCTTGGGCGAGCGGTGCTTGGGCGAGCGGTGCTTGGGCGAGCGGTGCTTGGGCGAGCGGTGCTTGGCTGAGCCTTCCCTGCGAGCCTTCCCCTGCGAGCCGTGCCTGGGCGAGCCGTGCCTGGGCCAGTTTCGCCTTCAGTCAGCTTGGCCGGGCCAGCCCGCCTGAGCCAGGCCGCGCCGGACCTCGCCCTCGCGGGCTGCGGGCTGCGGGCTGCGGGCTGACCCTCATGCGACCAGAAGGCGTGCCTCGGCCGGAGATAGCCGCGGGCTCCCGGATGGGCCGGCGACGCCGAGCTCCCGCGGAGCGCAAGCATCTCCGCCTGGCCCGAAAGCCGGCAGGGGAGCAGAAAGCCGGACCACAGCGGGCTTGGGGGCGGGGATCACCCACGCGGATATCAAGCCTGACGAGCCGCGTGGGTCATCCCCGCCCCCAAGCCCCACCATGCAACCACCCGGCAATCGGCGGGAGCGACGGCCGGCACCATGCAACCAGGCACGACAGGAATAAAGATCCCTAGGGCTGAGACTTGCTACGAGCCCGGATCCGAACCCCGAGAACGATCAGCACCAACCCAGCCACAGCGACGATCGGCCCGATAACCGCCCAGATCGTCACCCCGCTCATCACGCTGCCGCCGAGCAGGTCGAGGCCCTGAGCCGTCCAGAGCACGCCCAGCACCACCCCGAGCAGGCCCGCGGTCAGCCACGGCCACCCCTTCATCGGCGCGCCCTCACCAGCGGTCATGGACCTGGGGGCGGATCAGCTCGTCGTAGACCGACCGGACCACCTCGTGGGCCTCGTCGCCCAGTGGCGCCAGCTCGGCCGCCGCGGCGTTGGCCCGGGCCTGCTCCGCGTTGCGGGCGCCGGGGATGACCACGGTGACCGCGGGCTGGTCGATGATCCAGCGCAGTGCGAACTGGGCCATGGTCGCGCCCGTCGGGACGTGCGGCAGCAGCCGCTGGACGGCCTGGAGGCCGGTGCCGAAGTCGACCCCGGAGAAGGTCTCGCCGACGTCGAAGGCCTCGCCGTGCCGGTTGTACGTGCGGTGGTCGTCCTCGCTGAACGTGGTGTGCTCGTCGTAGCGCCCGGACAGCAGGCCGCTGGCCAGTGGCACCCGGGCGATGATGCCGACGCCGGCTTCGGCCGCCGCGGGCAGCACCTGCTCCAGCGGCTTGAGGCGCAGCGCGTTCAGGATGATCTGGACGCTTGCCGTGCCCGGGCGGGCGATGGCTGCCAGCGCCTCGTCGACCTTCTCGACGCTGACGCCGTACGCCGCGATGCGCTTTTCCTGCACCAGGGTGTCCAGCGCGTCGTAGGCCGCGTCGGTGGAGAACACCGGCGTGGGCGGGCAGTGCAGCTGCACCAGGTCGAGGGTGTCGACGCCCAGGTTGCTGCGGGAGCGGTCGGTCCAGGCCCGGAAGTTGTCCAGGGTGTAGTTGGCCGGCTCCTGGGCCACCCGGCGACCCATCTTGGTGGCCACGGTGAGCTGGGGCTTGTCCTTGATGAACCGGCCGATGACCTGCTCGCTGCGGCCGTCGCCGTAGACATCGGCGGTGTCGATGAAGGTGACGCCGGCGTCGACCGCCGCGCCGAGGGTGGCGAGCGCGTCGTCCTCGCTCACGCTGCCCCAGTCGGCGCCGAGCTGCCAGGCGCCGAGTCCGATCACGCCGACGGTGCGCCCCATGCGGGCGAAGCTGCGATTTTCCACGCGGCCGAGCCTAGTCCGCCGATGGTACGCTGCAAAAAAGACGTACGTACGGTTTGGAGCATCGCCATGTGGGATCCCACCGTCTACCACCGCTTCGGTGACGAGCGCGCCCGCCCGTTCCACGACCTCGTCGCCCGGATCGGCGCGCCGCACCCGCGGACCGTCACCGACCTGGGCTGCGGCCCCGGCGAGCTCACCGCGAGCCTCGCGCGGCGCTGGCCGGACGCTCGGATCACCGGCCTGGACTCGTCGCCCGAGATGATCGGCAAGGCCCGCGCCCTCGACGCCGGACCTGATGCGCGACGGCGACACCCGGACTCGGACCCGGGTCCGAGCCGGCCGGGCGTGGAGTTCGCGGTGGCCGACGTCGGCGAGTGGCAGCCCGGCCCGGACACTGACGTGGTCGTCACCAATGCGGTCCTGCAGTGGGTGCCGGAGCACCGCGCGCTGCTCGAGCGGTGGATCCGGGCCCTGCCGCCGGGCGCGTGGTTCGCCATGCAGGTCCCCGGCAACTTCGACGCCCCCTCACACCGCGCCCTGCGTGCGCTGGCCCGCAGCGCCCCGTACGCGGACACCGTCGGCGAGCTCGTCCGGGAGGCGCCGGTGGACGACGCCGCCGGCTATGCCGCGCTGCTGATCGGGGCCGGGGCCGCCGTGGACGCCTGGGAGACCACCTACCTCCACCTGCTGCCGGCCACCGGGCCCGAGCACCCGGTGCTGCGCTGGATGGAGGGCACCGCGCTGCGGCCGGTGAAAGCCGCGCTGGACGATCCGGCGTGGCGCGAGTTCCGGGTCGCGCTCGGTGCCACGCTGACGGCGGAATACCCTGCCCGCAACGGGTACGTGGCGTTCCCGTTCCGCCGGATCTTCGCGGTGGCGACCATCGCCTAGGGGGAGAAGTTGACCGATCTGACCGCCTTCATCGCCGGACTGCCCAAGGCCGAGCTGCACGTGCACCACGTCGGCTCGGCGTCGCCGCGGATCGTGGCCGAGCTGGCGGCCCGGCACGAGGGGGACACCCCGGTGCCGGCCGACCCGGGCGCCCTGGCCGACTACTTCGCGTTCCGCGACTTCGGCCACTTCATCGAGGTCTACCTGAGCGTGGTCGACCTGATCCGCGACGACCAGGACGTCCGGACGCTGACCTACGAGGTGGCCCGCGAACTCGCCCGCCAGCAGGTCCGCTACGCCGAGCTGACCGTGACGCCGTACTCGCACGTGCGGCGCGGCATCCCGGCGCCGGCGTTCTGCGCGGCCATCGAGGACGCCCGGGCCGGCGCCGCCGCCGACTTCGGGGTCGACCTGCGCTGGTGCTTCGACATCCCCGGGGAGGCCGGGCTGGCCGCCGCCGAGGAGACCCTGCGGATCGCGCTCGACGAGCAGCCCGCCGGCCTGATCAGCTTCGGCCTCGGCGGTCCCGAGGTGGGTGTGCCCCGGCCGCAGTTCAAGCCGTACTTCGACAAGGCCCGCGCGGCCGGGCTGCACAGCGTGCCGCACGCCGGCGAGACCACCGGGCCGGAGACCATCTGGGACGCGCTGCGCGACCTCGGAGCCGAACGGATCGGGCACGGCATCGCCGCCGCCCGGGACCCGCAGCTGATGGCCTACCTGGCCGAGCACGGGATCCCGCTGGAGGTCTGCCCGACCTCCAACGTACGGACCCGGGCCGTGGCGAGCATCGACGAGCATCCGCTGCCGGCTCTGGTCGCCGCCGGGGTGCCGGTCACGATCAACTCCGACGACCCGCCGATGTTCGGCACCACCCTGGAGGAGGAGTACGCGGTGGCCGCCCGGCAGCTCGAGCTCGACGCCGCCGGGGCGGCCGGCCTCGCCCGCGCCGCCGTGCAAGCGTCGTTCCTGGCCCCGGCCGGCAAGTCAGCGCTGCTGGCCGAGATCGACGACTACGCCGCCGCCCAGTAGGTGGGTGGTCAGAAGCCGGGGGAGCGGAAGCCCGCGTAGAGCGGCTCCTGCCACAGCGCCAGCACGGCGAGGATCCCCAGCACCAGAACCGTCACGATCCGGACGACCCGGCGCCGGTTGAACCGGCCCGGGTCCTCGTCCGGCTCCAGCTCCGGATCGGTGCGTACATCGGTGTCCAGCATCGTCACTCCCATCGCCCGGATCTCAGCCGGGAACCGCCGTCCAACTCTGATGCCGGGCCTGCTCCGGCTGTTGCAGGACGAGCAGCCGGGAAGCGCCGAAACGCTGGCTGCCCACGCCGGCGACCAGGCCGCCGGCGGTGGTGCGCAGACTGAAGCCGTAGTCCGTGGCGAACAGCGACCACCGGCCGCTGCCGGCCGAGGTGCAGTCGCCCT
>NZ_JBEZGQ010000730.1:0-4423 GCF_040650095.1 Actinoplanes sp. NPDC048791
CGGCGGTGACCCCGATGCTGAGCCGTGGCGTCATCTCGTGACCGTCGATGAGCAGCGGTTGCTGCACCTCGGTGAGCACCCGCCGCAGCAGGGCGGCCGCCTCGGTGTCGGTCAGGCCGGGCAGCAGCAGGGTGAACTCGTCACCGCCGAGGCGGGCCACCGTGTCCCCGGCCCGCAGCAGCCCGAGCAGGCGGCGGCTGACCGCCTTGAGCAGGGCGTCGCCGGTGCCGTGGCCGAGCCGGTCGTTGACGGTCTTGAAGTCGTCGAGGTCGAGCAGCGCCACGACGAAGCCGCCGGCGGCCAGCCGGGCGGTGACCTGTTCCTCGAAGCTGGCCCGGTTGGCGATCTCGGTGAGTGAGTCGTGCCGCACCTGGTGGGCCAGCTGCTCCTGGTACGCCCGCAGCTGAGTGAGGTTGCTGTCCACGGTGGCGAGCAGCCGGTTGTTCTCCCGCAGCGCGGTGACCTGCCGCACCACCACCAGGGCGGTGATCGCCACCGTCCCGGCAGCGACGATCCGCCCCTCGGCGCTGGGGATGTCGGTGCCCAGCAGCATCGCGTCCATGCCGGCCACCGCCAGGTACGGCACCACGCTCACCCGCTGCCGGCCGCGCCGCGCGACGGGCGCCACGACGCGGGCCCGCAGCTGCCGGCCGGCGGCGAGCTGCGCGCAGAAGCAGGCGATCGGCACGGCCAGGAAGGTCGAGTTCAGCTCCGGCCGCTCGTCCAGGAACGGCATCAGCGAGCCGGTCGCGGCGGCCAGCGCGGTGCCGAACGACAGCAGGTGCACGGCCCCCCGATCCAGTCCACCGGCGCCGGTGAAGGCCACCTTGACGAATGCGATCAGCGACACCGAGGCGATCATGACGATGCCCAGCAACGGCGCCGCCGAACCGGTGTGCGCGACCCAGCCCTCCGCGTGGATCAGCACGAAGTGCCAGACCAGGATGCCGCTGGTGATCAGGATGATGCCGGCGTCGAAGCCGAAGCGCGCCCAGTCACCGCGCGAGCGCGCCTCGGCCGGCAACCGCATCAGCGCCCAGACCAGGACCAGCAGCAGGAGCAGGTACAGAGCCGTGGTCGTCAGGCTGATCCGCTGGTGCGGCGCCGGGCCGGTGAGCGCGTCGCGGGCGTGCAGGACCAGGGTCACGGCCAGCACCCCGACACAGGCCGCGAAGTGCTGCCAGAACCGGCGCGTCGGTGCGGCCAGCTCGGTGCGCCGGCCGACCTGCCAGCACGCGTACGCGGTCAGCACCGCCATCACCGGCAGCGGCAGCCACCCGGTCACCGGGTGCAGCCCGGCGCCCAGCAGCCCGGCGGCGAAGTTGCCCAGGCTGACCGCGAGCAGCGCGCCACCGGCGACCACGGGCGTGCGCAGTCCTGCGATCATGAACCCGCTCATCGGTAGCGACGAGCGGGTCTGAAGGACTTCCGGTCAGTCCGCGTCCCGTGACTCGCCGGCGGCCTCGGTCTCCTCGGCGCGCTCGCCCGTCTCGCCGGCGGTGTCGCCGGCCTCGGCCGGGGTGGTCTCCGGCCCGCCGACGCCGGTCACCGGTGCCTGCAGATCGGTGCCCACCTGCGGCCGGTCGACCCAGAGCGCGCGCAGCTGGCCCTGCATGAAGGTGGTGAGCCGGGCCCGGTACTCGCGGTCGAAGTGCTCCAGCGCCTCTATCTGCTGCTGCAGCGCCTCGCGCTTGGCGATCAGGCTGCCGACCGAGTCCTCGTAGCGCTGCTGGGCCTGGAGTTTGAGCTGCTCGGCGTGCCCCTGGGCGTCGCCGATGACGGCCGCGGCCTCGTCCTTGGCCTGGGCCAGGATCTGGTCGGCGGTGCGCTTGGCGTCGTCGGCCCGCAGCCGGGCGTCGCGGGCGGCCTGCTCCGACGTGGCGCGGGCCTCGGCCAGCACCTTGTCCGCCTCGCAGCGCACGTTGTGCGCGTGCACCTGGGCGTCGCGGGCCGACTGGTCGGAGGCGGCCTGCGCGTCGGAGCGGATCTTGTCCGCCTGGCGTTTGGCTATCGCGACGTGTTCCTCGGCCGTGCGCTGCGCCAGGGTCAGCACCTGCAGGGCGTGGTCCGGGTGCAGCGGGCCGCCGGGCACGACCAGCGGGTGTTCCGAGGTCGCGGTGTCCGCGGACGTGCCGTTGAGCACCGCTTTGACCCGCGCCTTGATCTGGTTGTCAGTCACGATACCTCCGGTAGCCAGGGCGAGGTCCGCGCCGTGGACCTTGCCTCCCTCCTAACGGGCCAGGGCTGCCGGACGCGACGGCCGGGGGTCGCTTCATTGTTGGTGGTAGTCCTCACCCCGTCCGGGTAAGAGGCTGGCCATGGAGCAACTGCAGTGGCTGGGCGTCATCCGTCATGGCCAGAGCACCGGAAACGTGATCGCGCAGGACGCCGAGACCGGCGGGCTGGAGGCCATCGACATCCCGGAACGCGATGCCGACGTGCCGTTGTCCGGCACCGGCCGCGAGCAGGCCGAGGCGGTGGGCAGCTGGCTGAGCGGGCTGGGGTCTGACGAGCGGCCGCAGGTGGCGATCGTCTCGCCGTACCTGCGGACCCGGCAGACCGCCGAGCTGGCGCTGGCCGGCACCGGCATCCCCGCGGTGGTCGACGAGCGGCTGCGCGACCGGGAGCTGGGCGTGCTGGACCTGCTCACCGCCCGCGGCGTGCAGGCCCGGCTGCCGGAGGAGTACGCCCGCCGCGCCCGGCACGGCAAGTTCTACTACCGGCCACCCGGCGGGGAGTCCTGGGCCGACGTGCTGCTGCGCCTGCGCGCCCTGCTGCGTGAGCTGCGTCAGGACCATCCCGGTGGGCGGGTCCTGCTGTTCGGTCACGAGGCGACCGTGCTGCTCGTGCGCTACCTCGCCGAGTCGCTGAGCGAGGCCGAGCTGATGGAGGTCGCGCACGCCACCACCGTCGCGAACTGCTCGATCAGCACCTGGCGCCGCGGCGACGACGTGCTGCGCCCGGAGCTGTTCAACTCCGTGGTCCACCTGCACCAGGAAGGTGCGCGGCCCACCCGGCAGGAGGAAGTCAATGCCGAGCCCGTCTGAGGCCGAACGGGTCATCACCCCGCAGGTGCTGCGCGACTGGCCGCTGCCCGATCCGCAGGGCGGCAAGGAGGCCCGCGGCACGGTCCTGGTCGTCGGCGGGTCTCGGTCGACGCCGGGCGCTGTGCTGCTGGCCGGTGTCGCGGCGCTGCGGGCCGGGGCCGGGCGCCTCCAGCTCGCGGTCGAGCCTTCCACGGTGAGCGCGCTGAGCATCGCCGTGCCCGAGGCCAAGGTCGTCGGCCTGGGGGAGAACCAGGACGAGCTGGAGCAGCTTGCGGCGGACGCCGACGTCGTGGCGGTCGGTCCCGGGCTCGACGACATCGACCTCACGTCGCGGCTGCTGCATTCCGTGCTCGACGCGGTCGGCAAGGACACGGCGATGGTGCTGGACGCGTACGCGCTCGGCGCCCTGAGCAAGGAGCAAGATCTGCTGGCCGGCCGGTCCGCGCGGGTGGTGCTGACACCGAACGTCACCGAGGCCGAACGGCTGCTCGGGCGCGAGCCGGGCGACGATCTCGCCGCCGAGGCCGCCAACCTGGCCGAGCGCTACCAGGCGACGGTCAGCCTGTTCGGGCACATCGCCACCGCGGACGGCGGCCGCTGGCGCGAGGAGAGCGGCGACGTGGGCCTGGGCACTTCGGGCAGCGGTGACGTGCGGGCGGGGATCGTGGCGGGCCTGCTGGGCCGTGGTGCCGAGCCGGCCCAGGCGGCCTGCTGGGGCGCGTTCGCGCACGCGGTCAGCGGTCAGCGCCTGGCCCCGCGGTTCGGGCGCACCGGATTTCTGGCCCGCGAACTCGTCGACGAGGTGGCATACACGATTGCCACGGTCTGAGGCGGGTACGCGACAGGTATCCACCGAGCGAAGGGAGACCCCCGATGACCACCGCACGCGAGATCATGACCCCCGACGTGACCTGCATCGGTGAGAAGGAGAACCTGGCCGAGGCCGCCCGCAAGATGGCCGACCTCGACGTCGGCTCGCTGCCCATCTGCGGCGAGGACAACCGCCTCAAGGGCATGATCACCGACCGCGACATCGTCGTGAAGGTCGTGGCCAAGGACCGCAACCCGGCCGACTGCACGGCCGGTGAGCTCGCCCAGGGCAAGCCCGTCACGATCGGCGCGGACGACGACGCCGCCGAGATCCTGCGCACGATGTCCGAGCACAAGGTGCGCCGGCTGCCGGTGATCGACGGCCACCAGCTGGTCGGCATCGTCGCGATCGCCGACGTCGCCAAGGCCCTGCCCGACCGCCCGGTCGGCGACCTGATCGACGCCGTCACCTCCTGATCGGCCCGGCCCGGGGTGGGGGTCGCGGGACCCCGCCCCCACCCCGGGGGGCTCAGGCGGGCACCAGCACCTCGGAGAGGCGGGCTGCG
>NZ_JBEZGQ010000731.1:0-4407 GCF_040650095.1 Actinoplanes sp. NPDC048791
CGCGTCCCCGCCGGGTGGTGACCAGCCCCAGCTCGCGCAGGCTCTGCAGGGACTCCCGGGCGGTGACCGGCGCGACGCCGAGCGCCTCGGCCAGGTCCACCTCGGACGGCAGCTGCTCGCCGTCGCCGAGCACGCCGAGCACGATGGCGTCGCGCAGCCGCCGGGTGACGGCCTCGGCCCGGCCGCTCTGGGTCAGCGGGGCGAAGACCGCCCGCCGGGCTCGCTGATCCGGCATCGCTCCCCCAACTGTTTCTCGGCCTGCACCATACAAACCTTGTGCTCTGAACTATGAAGCCATAGGTTTCGCCGCAACGGCGGAATTTCCTCCAGCCACCGGGGGCCTGCGTGGACACTGCTCCGGCGATCACCCTGACCGGCCTGCACAAGGCCTTCGGCAGCACCGTCGCGGTCGACGGCCTCGATCTGAGCATCGCCGACGGTGAGTTCTTCTCCATGCTGGGCCCGTCCGGGTCGGGCAAGACCACGGTGCTGCGGATGATCGCCGGCTTCGAGCGGCCCACCGCCGGGCGGGTCCTGCTCGGCGGCACAGACGTCACCGGCGCTGCGCCGTTCCAGCGTGACGTCAGCACGGTGTTCCAGGACTACGCGCTCTTCCCGCACCTGTCCGTACGCCAGAACGTCGAGTACGGCCTGGCGGTGCGCAAGGTCGGCCGGGCCGAACGCCGCGATCGGGCCGAGCAGGCGCTGGCCGGCGTACGGATGACCGGCTTCGGCGACCGCAAGCCCGGCCAGCTCTCCGGCGGCCAGCGCCAACGGGTCGCCCTGGCCCGCGCCCTGGTGGTGCGGCCCAAGGTGCTGCTGCTGGACGAGCCGCTGGGCGCGCTGGACCTCCAGTTACGTCAGCAGATGCAGGTCGAGCTGAAGCAGCTGCAGCGCGAGGCCGGCATCACCTTCGTCTTCGTCACCCACGACCAGGAGGAGGCGCTGACCATGAGCGACCGGATCGCCGTGTTCGAGCACGGCCGGGTGGCTCAGGTCGGCACCGCCGCCGAGATCTACGAGCGGCCGCGCACCGGATTCGTGGCCGGCTTCGTCGGCACGTCGACCGTCCTCAGCGGACCCGCCGCCGTCGAGCTGCTCGGCCGGGACGGCACGTTCGTGGTGCGCCCGGAACGGGTCCGGCTCTCGCGTACCGGTCCGGGGCTGGCCGGCACCATCGCCGAGGTGGTCTATCTCGGCGCGACCACCCGCTACCTGGTCGACCTCGAGGCCGGGCCGCGGATCACCGCGAGCGAGGCCAACACCGAGGCCGGCGCCGCGATGGCTGCGCAGCGCCGCGGCGAGCGCGTCCTCGTCAGCATCCGCGGCGGCGACGTCGTGGCCCTGGAGACCCCCTGACCCCCACCCCCGCTGCGAAGGGTTCGGCCATGCGCATCACCAGATCACTGCTCAGCGGTACGGCCATCAGCCTCGTCACCCTGCTCGCCGCCTGCGGCACGTCCTCCGGGGACAGCTCCCCGGCGCCCGGCGCGTCCGGTTTCACCCCGCCGAAGATCGACCAGCTCCAGCAGCTCGGCGCCGGCGAGGGCGCCGTCTCCATCCTGGCCTGGCCCGGGTACGCCGAGAACGGCGGCAACGACCCGGCGGTGGACTGGGTGACCCCGTTCGAGAAGCAGACCGGCTGCAAGGCCACGGTCAAGACGTTCGGCACCTCCGACGAGGCCGTGACCCTGATGAAGACCGGTGGCTACGACGTGATCTCGGCCTCCGGTGACGCCTCGCTGCGGCTGATCGCGGGCGGTGACGTGGCCCCGGTGAACACCACCCTGATCCCCAACTACGCCGACGTCACCGGCTTCCTCAAGGACAAGGCGTGGAACTCCGTCGGCGGCCAGATGTACGGCGTTCCGCACGGCTGGGGCGCCAACCTGCTGATGTACCGCACGGACAAAGTGGATCCGGCCCCCACCTCCTGGGCCTCGGTGTTCACCGACGCGGCCAAGTACGCCGGCAAGGTCACCGCGTACGACTCCCCGATCTACATCGCCGACGCCGCCCTGTTCCTGATGAACACCAGGCCCGAGCTGGGCATCAAGAACCCGTACGCGCTGGACGACAAGCAGCTGGCCGCCGCGGTGGAGCTGCTCAAGGCGCAGAAGGCCAACATCAGCGAGTACTGGTCGGACTATCTCAAGGAGGTGCAGTCCTTCAAGAGCGGCAACTCGGTGATCGGCACGACCTGGCAGGTCATCGTCAACACGGCGGCCGCGGAGAAGGCTCCGGTCAAGGCGGTGCTGCCGGCGGAAGGGTCGACCGGCTGGTCCGACACGTGGATGGTGGCGGCCAAGAGCGCGCATCCGAACTGCGCGTACCAGTGGCTGAACTGGATCGTCGGTCCGACGGCCAACGCCCAGGTCGCCGAGTACTTCGGGGAGGCGCCGGCCAACCAGAAGGCGTGCGCGCTGACCACCGACAAGAACTTCTGCGAGACCTACCACGCCGGTGACGCCGCGTACGCGGAGAAGATCTGGTACTGGAGCACGCCGATCCCGCAGTGCCTGGACGGGCGCACCGATGTCACCTGCACCGACTATGCGGCCTGGACCCGGGCCTGGACCGAGATCAAGGGCTGACCGGCCGGTGACGCTGCTGGACACCCGCCGGCGCCGGCTCTCGGCCCGGCTCACCCGCTCGCCGCGCACCCGGCTGACCCTGCTGCTGGGTGCGCCGCTGCTCTGGCTCGGGCTGGCCTACCTCGGGGCGCTGGCGGCGTTGCTGGTCACCGCCCTGTGGTCGACGAACACGTTCACCGGGGCGATCGAGCGGGTGTGGACGCTGGACAACATCCGTACGGTGCTGACCGACTCCGTCTACCGTTCGGTGACGATCCGCACGATCGGGGTGGCGGCCCTGGTCACGGTCATCGATGCGGTGCTGGCCCTGCCGGTGGCGTTCTTCATGGCCAAGGTGGCCCGCCGGCGCTGGCAGCCCCTGCTGGTCGCCGGCATCCTGCTCCCGCTGTGGGCGTCATACCTGGTCAAGGCGTACGCGTGGCGCAGCATGTTCGGCGGGGGCGGGCTGATCGACTGGGCCGGTGCGCCGTTCGGGCTCGGCTCGCCCGGGTACGGCCTGACCGCCACCGTGTGCACGCTGGCGTACCTGTGGTTCCCGTACATGGTCCTGCCGATCTTCGCCGGCCTGGAACGCCTGCCGGACTCGCTGCTGGAGGCGTCCGGGGATCTCGGTGCCCGGCCGGGCCGCACTGTTCGCACGGTCGTGCTGCCGCTGGTGTTCCCGGCGGTCGTGGCCGGGTCGATCTTCACCTTCTCGCTGTCGCTGGGCGACTACGTGGCGGTGGAGATCGTCGGCGGCACCAAGCAGTTCCTCGGCAACCTGGTCTACGACAACATCGGCGCGGCCAACAACCAGCCCCTGGCGGCGGCGGTCGGCCTGGTCCCGGTCGTGGTCATGATCGTCTACCTGTTCCTGTCCCGGCGCGCCGGAGCCCTGGAGAACCTCTGATGTACCTGACCCGGGGCATGCGTGTCGCGTTGCGCGTCATCACCGCCGTTGTGCTGGCCGTCGTCTACGTGCCGCTGATCGTCGTGGTGATCAACTCTTTCAACAGTGACCGGGCGTTCGGCTGGCCACCGGCCGGTTTCACCCTGCAATGGTGGTCACGCGCCGCCCACAACGCCGGGGCCCTGGACGCCCTGCGCACCTCCGTGGTGGTGGGTCTGCTGTCGACCGCGGTGGCGCTGGTGCTCGGCACGCTGGCGGCCATGTCCCTGCAGCGGTACAGGTTCTTCGGCCGGGAGGCCGTGTCGCTGCTGGTGATCCTGCCCATCGCGCTGCCGGGCATCGTCACCGGCATCGCGTTGAACAACGCCTTCCGCACGATCCTGGGCGTGCCGCTGTCGCTGCTCACGCTGGTGGTGGCGCACGCGACGTTCTGCGTCGTGGTGGTCTTCAACAACGTCATCGCCCGGCTGCGCCGGCTCGGCGGTGACCTGGAGGAGGCCTCGATGGACCTGGGCGCGGACAGCTTCACCACCTTCTGGCGCGTCACCTTCCCGCTGCTGCGCACGGCGCTGCTGGCGGGCGGGCTGCTGGCGTTCGCGCTCAGCTTCGACGAGATCATCGTGACCCGCTTCACCGCGAGCCAGAGCACGACGACGCTGCCGATCTGGATCCTGGACAACCTGTTCCGGCCGAACCAGGCCCCGGTCGTCAACGTCGTGGCGACGGTCCTGGTGATCGCCTCGGTCATCCCGATCGCGATCGCCCAGCGGCTGTCCGGAGATCCCTCCGGCGGCCGGGTCTGAGCCGCCGGAGGGTCGCTGCGCGGGTCAGGCGGTGAACCGGAGCCGGCGCCGGCGGACGAGCAGCAGGCCGGCAGCGCCCGCGAGCAACAGCAGCGCGCCGCCCGCGCCGAGCAGGCCCGCG
>NZ_JBEZGQ010000732.1:0-4406 GCF_040650095.1 Actinoplanes sp. NPDC048791
ATCGGGGACGCCGACCTCACCACGGTGATGGCTGACCGCGGGCACCTTGTTGTCGTTGTGCACGCCGCGCGGGTAGCTGTCGTTGGCCCACCCGCCGCCGCGGGCCGGGGCCTGCACCGTCCCGGTCATCACCGGCCGCCGGGCCGGGTCCGTGACGAAGAAGTCCATCAGCTGCTTGAGCTGGGCGGTCTGGGCCGACATCTGCTCGGCGGTGGCGGCCAGTTCCTCACTGGACGAGGCGGTCTGCTCGGTCACCTTGCCGATCTGGGTCATCGCGACGTTGATCTGGCGTACCCCGGTGGACTGCTCCCCGCTGGCCGCGGCGATCTCCTGCACCAGGTCGGAGGTGCGGATGATGCTCGGGATGATGGTGTTGAGCAGGTCGCCGGCCCGCTCGGCGGTCTGCACGCTGCCCGCGGCCAGCTCACTGATCTCCTGCGCCGCGACCTGGCTGCGCTCGGCCAGCTTGCCGACCTCGGTCGCCACCACCGCGAAGCCCTTGCCGTGCTCGCCGGCCCGGGCGGCCTCGATGGTGGCGTTCAGGGCCAGCATGTTGGTCTGGAAGGCGATGTCGTCGATGATGCCGATCTTGCCGGTGATCTCCTTCATCGCGGCGACCGTCCGCTGCACCGCGTCGCCGCCCTCCTGGGCCTCGGCCGCGGCCTTGGTCGCGATGCCCTCGGTGGCGATGGCGTTCTCGCTGTTCTGCGAGATCCCGGCGGTCATCTCCTGGACGCTGCTCGTGGTCTCCTCGACGCTGGCGGCCTGCTCGGTCGCTGCCTGCGACAGGCTCTGCGAGGCGCCGCTGATCTGGTTCGAGGCCAGGTTCAGCTGCGCGGCGGAGTCGACGACCGTGCTGACCGTCTCCCCCAGCCGGCTCATCGCGCTGTTCAGCGCGGTGCCCATCCGGCCGACCTCGTCGCGGCCGCGGACCGTGAGGCGCTGGTCCAGCCGGCCGTCGGCGAGCCCGGTCAGCACGTCGACCGTCTCCCGCAGCGGCCGCGCGATCGCCGCGGTGATCAGCTGCACCACGACGAAGGTCACCAGGATCGCGATCACGATGAGCGCGATCAGCACCATCCGGGAGGTCTCGTACGCCGACGTGGAGGCGTCCAGCGAGGCCTTCGCCGCGTTGTCCTCCTGATCGGACAGCCCGTCGATCGCCGTGTCGATCGCCGCCGAGACCGGGTCCACCTCGGTCCGGCTGACCTGGTTGAACTGGGCGAAGTTGCGCGCGGCGGCGGCCGGCTTCAGCTTGTCCGTCGCGATGGTCTTGTACGAGGTCCACGCGGTCAGGAAGGCCTGCCCGTTGCCGGTGCCCGCGCTCGGCCGGTCCTTGGCGAAGGTGGCCCAGACCTCGTCGAGCGCGCCGATCGCCGCGTCCAGGGAGCGGTTGGCCGCCGTGGTGTCGGCCTCGTTCTGCGCCATGGCCAGCTTGCGCATGTCGATGCGGACCTGTTTGTAGTCGGCTCGCACGTCACCGAGCATCCGCACGTCGTGCAGGTTGCTGTAGTACAGCCCGTTGAGCCGTTCCTGGGTGTTGGCCAGGCTCACCATGCCGACCAGCCCGACGGTCAGCAGCAGGACCCCCGAGACCAGCGCCAGGATGCGCAGTTTCCAGCCGATCGACATATCCCGGAACGAGAATCCGCTGCGATGCCGGCGCGTTTCCGACTCGGCCATTTCCAGGCTCCCTCTGTCCCCCCGCCGCGGCCGCGAGCGCACCGCCCGCCACCCATGACCGGGCCAGCCTATCGGCGCCCGACGAGGGAGAACGCGGAATGCGAAGCCCCCGGCAAATGGTTTTTCACCAATGCGACAACGGGCTCGGAAAGGGATCCCGGGAGCAGTCGGGCGTTATGACCTGAGCTCCTGCGGGAGCCTTCACGGATCTGATCGAATAGCACCGGCAGCAGGCTCGGGCAGGCGGGAGGACCGGCGGTGACCACCAGTTCCGCGATGTCGGCGGCGGGGGCGCGCGGTGCCGTCGTGGCCGGCGAATCGGCCCGTTATCTGACGTTCACGCTCAACGGCGAGTCGTACGCGCTCGACATCTTCCACGTCAAGGAGATCCTCGAGTACCGCAGCCTCACCGTGGTGCCGATGATGCCCGACTTCATCCGCGGCGTGATCAACCTGCGCGGGCGGGCCGTACCCGTCATCGACCTGGCGATCCGCTTCGCGCGCGGCACCACCGCCGTGCGCCGCCGCACGACGATCATCATCGTGCACATCCGCGAGGCGGTGCTGCCCGGCGCGGAGGCCGGCGCGCCCGGGCTCACCGAGGCCGACGGTGGCCAGGACATCGGCATCCTGGTCGACGCGGTCAACAAGGTGGTCAGCCTCGACGAGGGCGCGATGGAACCGGCACCGGCGTTCGGCGCCGGGATCCGCGCCGACTACCTCAGCGGCATGGCCCGCCGCGACGACGACTTCCTCATCGTGCTGGACGTCAGCCGGGTCCTGTCCATCTGCGACATGGTCAGCCTCGGCGACCTCGCCCTGGGCCGCCCGCCGGCCGACGACGACGCCGTGCCGGAGCCGCGGTGATGCTGCCGCTCGCGGCCGTCCAGCAGCTCACCGACGACCAGTTCCGCCGGCTCACCGGTCTGCTGCACGACCACACCGGGATCGCCCTGGCGCCGGGCAAGGAGGCTCTGGTGGCGGGCCGGCTCGACAAGCGGATCCGGCAGCTGGGGCTGGGCGGCTACGGCGAGTACCTCGCCCTGCTGCGCGACGGCCACGACGAGGTCGAGCTGCACCAGATGATCAACCTGCTCACCACCAACGAGACGTTCTTCTTCCGCGAGCCGCGGCACTTCGAGTTCCTCGAGCGGGTCATCGCGCCGGGGCGGCCACCGGGCCGGGCGCTGCGGATGTGGAGCGCGGCCAGTTCCACCGGCGAGGAGGCGTACACCGCCGCCATGGTCCTCGGCGACGCGCTGCCGGTGGCGCAGTGGGAGATCGTCGGCAGTGACATCTCCACCGACGTGGTGGAGACGGCCCGCCGGGCGCTCTACCCGATCGAGGCCGCCGAGCGGATCCCGCCGCCGCTGCTGCGCCGGTACTGCCTGCGGGGCCGCGAGGAGTACCAGGGCCTGCTGACGATCTGCCGGGAACTGCGCGCCCGGGTGGAGTTCCACTGCCTGAACCTGATGGAGGACTTCCGCCGGCTTGGCCGCTTCGACGTCATCTTCCTGCGCAACGTGATGATCTACTTCGACCTGGCGACCAAGCGTGACCTGGTCGACCGGATGCAGCAGCTGCTCTTCCCGGGCGGCTTCCTGATCATCGGCAGCTCCGAGTCGCTCAACGCGATCCCGTCGCCGCTGCGCATGGTCGAACCGTCGATCTACCGGCTCGCCGGCCCGGCGGAGGTGGGCCGTGCGTGAGCCCGTCGACGTGCACCTGCATCCCGGTGACTTCCGCTTCGCCGGTGGCGGCACGCGCCTGCACACCCTGCTCGGCTCGTGCGTCGCGATCACCCTGTGGCACCCGGCCCGGCAGATCGGCGGGATGTGCCACTACCTGCTGCCCGGCCGGGATCCCGCCACCGCCGGGTCCGAGCTGGACGGCCGGTACGCCGAGGACGCCGTGGCGATGTTCCGCCGGGAGACCGACCGGCACGGCACCTGCCCCGGCGAGTACGTCGTCAAGGTCTTCGGCGGCGCGGACCAGTTCCCCGGCCTGGCCGGCCCGCAGCCCAGCATCGCGGCGCAGAACGCCCGGGCCGGCCTGGACCTGCTGAACCGCGAGGGTTTCACGGTGACCACGTGCCGGCTCGGCGGCCACGGCTCCCGGCGGCTGATCTTCGAGCTCGCCACCGGCCACGTGTGGCTGCGCAGCCTCCGGGCCCTCGACGACCGGACCCCCGACGACGGGTCCTTCGACGACCGGTCCTTCGGCAGCCGGTCCTTCGGCAGCCGGGTCCCCGGGCCCGGGGACGCGCACCCGGCGGTCCCGCGGTGACCGGCGCGGGCGGATCCACGGGCGGGCCGACCCGGGTGCTGATCGTCGACGACTCGGCCGTCGTCCGGCAGGTGCTGGCCGCCCGGTTGCGTGGCTGCGCCGGGATCGAGGTCATCGGCGCGGTGCCGGACCCGATCTTCGCGATGGAGCACATGAACCGGTCCTGGCCGGACGTCGTCGTGCTGGACATCGAGATGCCCCGGATGGACGGCCTCACCTTCCTGCACAAGATCATGTCGGTGCGGCCCACGCCGGTGGTGATCTGCTCGACGCTGACCCGCCGGGGCGCCGAGACCACCATGGAGGCGCTCGCCGCCGGGGCCGCCGCGGTGATCGCCAAACCGGCCACCGGGCTGAAGAAGTTCATGGAGAACGACTCCGAGTGCGGATTCCAAGGCCGAGACCTCGGAAGAAAAGTCACTCACGAACTCACCTTG
>NZ_JBEZGQ010000733.1:0-4395 GCF_040650095.1 Actinoplanes sp. NPDC048791
GCGACGCCGGGTCGCCGGTGTAGAGCGCGTCCACGTCGGAGAGCAGCACCAGCAGATCGGCCTGGACCAGGGCGGCCACCAGGGCGGCGAGCCGGTCGTTGTCACCGAAGCGGATCTCCTCGGTGGCCACCGTGTCGTTCTCGTTGACGATCGGCAGGGCGCCGAGGTCGAGCAGCTTGCGGAGGGTGCGGTACGCGTTGCGGTAGTGCGCGCGCCGGGTGACGTCGTCGACGGTGAGCAGGATCTGTCCCACGGTCAGCCCGTGCCGGGCGAAGCCGGCCGCGTACCGTCCGATCAGCAGCCCTTGGCCCACGGACGCCGCGGCCTGCTGGGTGGCCAGGTCGCGCGGACGCCGGCGCAGTTTCAGCGGGGCCAGGCCGGCGGCGATGGCGCCGCTGGAGACCAGCACCATTTCCCGGCCCTGCGCGGCGAGACCGCCGATGGCATCGACGAGGGCGTCCACCCGCTGCTCGTCTATCCCGCCGGCCGCCGTGGTCAGCGAGGACGAGCCCACCTTGACCACGATCCGTCGCGCACCCGTCACCTGTTCCCGCACCCGCCCATTCTGCGCGCCGGGCCCTGCGGCACCGAGCGGAGATCCCATATCGTGGCGTCGGTGACACCGCAGGAGTACGTCGAAGAGGTCCTCCGGCTCGTGGAGAGCATCCCGGAGGGTCACGTCATGTCCTACGGGGCTGTCGCGGACGCGCTGGCGGACATCTCGGGCCGCAACTCGGCGCGGCAGGTCGGCACGATCATGGCCCGGCACGGCGGCGGCGTGCCCTGGCACCGGGTCGTCACCAGCGCCGGCCGGATGCCGCCCGGGCACGAGCAGGAGGCACGGCAACGGCTGCTCAGCGAGGGCGTGCCGCTGAAGGGGGAGTACGTGGACATGGCCCGAGCGAGCTGGACGCCCTGATGGAGACCGGACAGCCGAGCCGCACCGCGTTCAGCGCGGCCCGTTACCGGGCGGCCCACCAGCTCATCGAGGGCGGCGGGATCTTCACCGACCCGCTGGCCGTAC
Organism: Actinoplanes sp. NPDC048791; assembly: GCF_040650095.1. Lineage (NCBI taxonomy): Bacteria > Bacillati > Actinomycetota > Actinomycetes > Micromonosporales > Micromonosporaceae > Actinoplanes > Actinoplanes sp. NPDC048791. Next base: position 1,025 of record NZ_JBEZGQ010000733.1, read on the forward strand.
GCATCCTCGGGGTGCCGCCGGACGTCGAGGAGGCACCGGGCCGCCGGGCGATGCGCCTGTTCATCGCCGCCCGCACCCGGTTCGCCGAGGACGCCCTGGCCGCGGCGGTGCGGGACGGCACCCGTCAGGTGGTCGTGCTGGGCGCGGGTCTGGACACGTTCGCGTACCGCAACCCGTGGCCGGAGCTGCGGGTCGTCGAGGTCGACCACCCGGACACCCAGGCGTTCAAGCGGGAACGGCTGGCCGCGGCGGGCATCACGGTGCCGGAGTCGCTGACGTACCTGCCGGTGGACTTCGAACGGGAGTCGCTCGCGGACCGGCTCGTTCCGGACGAGGCGGCGTTCTTCCTGTGGCTGGGCGTGGTGCCGTATCTGAGCCGTGCGGGCTTCGACGAGACGCTGTCACTGATCGCGGCCACGCCGAGGTCGCAGGTGGTGTTCGACTACGCGATGCCGCCCTCGTCGATGTCACCCGAGCGGCAGGCCGCCCTCGAGGCGCGCGCGGCCCGGGTGGCGAGCATCGGTGAGCCCTGGCGGACCTACTTCCTGCCGGACGAACTGGCCGCCGAGCTGCGTGGGCGTGGCTTCGACGAGCTGGAGGACCTGGGGCCGGCCCAGCTGGCGGCCCGCTGGTTCGGCCGTCCCGACGTGCCGCCGGACACCCCGGGTGGCCACGTGATCCACGCCCGGCGGCGTTAGAGCGGCCGGCTGATCAGGGTCGCGGCGCCGCGCATCTGGAGCTCGAAGAACTCGCGGCGGGCCTCGATGGTGTTGTTGAGCTGCCCGAACAGCTCCGCGCTGACCGCGCCGCAGAGGTGGATCCAGGCTCCGATGGCCCGGGCGACCAGCTGCGGCGGGGTGCCCGGTGCGGCCTGCTCGGCCACGTACGCCAGCTCGTCGCCGAGCTTGCCGGTGATCGGCTCGCCGGCCGCGGCCTCGCCCGCGGCGGACGCGTCGCCCACGATCCGGCCGATCACCAGGATCACCCGGATGGCCGGGCCGACCGTGTCCCGGGGCGCCTGGTAGCCCGGGACCGGGCTGCCGTAGATCAGCGCCCACTCGTGCGGGTTGGCCAGCGCCCAGTCGCGGACCGAGTGGCAGACGTTCAGGAACCGGTCGGTGAAGCCGCTGCCGCTCACCGACGCCTCGGCAGTGGCCCCCAGGGCGTCGTACGCGTCGATGATCATGGCCGTGAGCAGCTCGTCCCGGCTGGCGAAGTAGCGGTAGACGGCGGACGAGGCCATGCCCAGGTCCCGGGCGACCGCGCGCAGCGACAGGTTCGCGCCGTCGGTGGCCAGGTGGCGCCGGGCCACGGCTTTGATCTCGTCGGTCATCTCGGCGCGTACGCGGGCCCGGATCGATGCGGCGGTCATGCCGGCAAGTCTGCCACAAAAGAGAGCACTGCTCTTGCCAAGGCAGGGATGGAGTGAGATTGTTGTTCTCAACGGAGAGCAGTGCTCACAAAGGAGATCGCAATGTCGAAGCACGTGATCGTCGGTTCCGGCCCGGTCGGTTCCTCGGTGGCCCGCCTGCTCGCCGAGCGCGGCGAGTCCGTACGCGTCGTCACCCGCAGCGGCACCGGCCCCACGCACCCGCTGATCGAGCGGATCGCCGCCGACGCCACCGACGCGGACCGGCTCACCGAGCTCACCCGCGACGCCGCCGCCCTCTACAACTGCGCCAACCCGACGTACACCCGGTGGGAGGCGCTCTGGCCGCCGCTGGGCGGAGCCATGCTGACCGCCGCCCAGCGCACCGGCGCGGTCCTCGCCATCACCGGCAACCTGTACGTCTACGGCCCGGTCCCCGGCGGCCGGATGACCGAGAACAGCCCGCTCGCCGCGACCGGCCGCAAGGGCCGGGTGCGGATCAAGATGTGGCAGGACGCCCTGGCCGGCGGGGTCCGCACGGTCGAGGTCCGCGGGTCCGACTACATCGGAGCCGGGGCGTCGTCGATCTTCTCCCAGGTGCTGCTGCCGGCGATCGCCAAGGGCCGGGCGGCGTGGATGCCGGGCGACGTCGACGCGCCGCACACCTTCACCTACACCGGTGACATGGCCCGGGCCCTGGTGGCGCTGGCCGCCGACGACCGGGCGTACGGCCGGGCATGGCACGTGCCGTCCGTCCCGGCGCTCAGCGTCCGCGCCCTGGCCGACCGCTACTTCACGCTGACCGGCACCAAGCCCGTCGCGATCCGGCAGCTGCCCCGCTTCGTGATGCGCACCGCGGGCCTGGCGGTGCCGATGGCCCGCGAGCTGGCCGAGATGGACTACCAGTTCTACGCACCGTTCATCATGGACAGCTCCCTGACCGAGCGCACCTTCGGCCTGACCGCCACCGACCTGGACGTGTCGCTGGCCGAGGTCGCGGCCCACTCGGAGGCCACCCTGGCCCGCACGATGTGACGACTGTCAGAGCAGCAACCCGACGCCGTCGCGGCGGGGGTCGCCGGCCGCACCGCCGACACCCACCGCCGTGACGCCGCCGAAGTAGTGGTTCAGCTCCGGCCATTCGTTGATCCGCCAGCCCGCCACGGCCAGCGCGGCCAGCTCGTCGCGCGGGTAACCCGGCTCGGCGTGGACCGTGTCGTCCACGACGTGGAAGCGCGGCCGGGCGATCGCGGTGGGCATGTCCACCCCGTCGACCAGCACCCCGAGCAGCGTGTCGACCAGCGCCGTACGGATCCGCGAGGCACCCGCCGAGCCCGCCGCGACAGCCAGCGCGCCCTCGTCGTCGATGACCACCAGCGGGCACATGTTGGACGACATCCGGACGCCGGGCCCGAGGTCCTCGGTGATCAGCTCACCCTCGCCGAGCATGGAGTTGAGGTTGACGCCCAGCCCGGGCAGCCACACCGCGGCGCCCAGCCCCATCGTCGTGGTGATCACGCAGGCGTTGCCGTCGCGGTCGACCACCGAGACGTTGGTGGTGTCGCCGATCTTCTGCCGGCCCCGGTCCCGCAGGGCCGCGGCCACCGCCACCGCGCGGGCCGGCCGGGGCAGCACGGCCAGGTCCCGGGGCAGAGCCGCGATGGTGTCGACGGTCCGGTTGAGATCGTGGCGGGCCCGGACCTGGTGCCCGGCGAGCGTGGCCCGGTCGACCGGCGTCTCCAGCACCCGGTAGTCGGCCAGGTCGCGCGGGCCGAGCACCCCGCCGGCCGCGCGGACCGTCTCGACCAGCAGCGGCGCGTAGGAACCGGTGTGGAACAGCCCGGGCCCCTCGGCCGCGAGTGCCGCCATCGCCGTCGCCAGCCCGGGGTGGAAGAGCAGGTCACCGCCCTGCAGCAGCTTGCCCTGCGTCTCACCTCGGCCGCCCGGGAGTCGCTCAAGGGCGTCGAGACGGTGATCATCGACGAGGTGCACGCGGTCGCGG
>NZ_JBEZGQ010000734.1:0-4392 GCF_040650095.1 Actinoplanes sp. NPDC048791
GGCGAGCCGGTCGGCCAGCCGGGACTTGCCGGCCCCGCCCGGCCCGAAGATCCACTGTGCGCTGAGTGGTGCGTCCTGCTCCCGCCACCCGCGCAGCTCGGCCAGCTCATCGGTGCGACCGGTGAAGCCGACCACGGCGAAGCGGGCGTTGAGCATCCGGCTCGGTGCCTGCCGGAGCCAGGCGGCGTCGACCTCGGGCGGCGGACGCCTGTTCTCCAGGACATAGACGGGCACGTCGTCGCCGAGCACGTGGATGTCCGCGCCGATCGCGCCGTACGCGAAGCCGTTCTTCGCGATGACGTGCTGGTGCGCCCGCGGTTCGGGATTGTCGGTCACCCGCGCGTCCTTTCCTGCGCCCGTTCCGCCAATGGTGATCGAGATCAGTGACCGGAGGGCGGCCGTTCCTGTTCCGCCGCGAGATTGTTGAAATGATTCGCCACCGGAGCGATGATGCGCCGGGCATCGGGCCGGCGCAGCACCTTGATGGTGGCAATTGCCCGGTTGACCTCGGGAGTGCGGGGCTGAATCTGCGAGAGCCCGTTCTCGAATCCCGCCAGCACCGTGTCCGGGCTCTGCTTCAGCCCGTCGCTGATGGCGCGGTCAGAGTAACCCGGCCAGAGCAGCTCCCGAGCGTGCTTGATGCTCGCGATCAGCTCACTCGCCAGCTCCAGCTCCCCTGCGGAGGCGCCGAAGACGTGGTTGCGCAGGTCGGGCATGGCCGCCGCGGCCAGCTGGGCCAGCCGCGGCGGGAGTGGGCCGCCGGTGCCCCGCCCGAACATTCCGAGCACCTTCTGCCGGAATGCGGGAACCACGAGAACCACGCCGGCGACAATCGCGAGAAAGACGAAACAGCAGCAGAAGTTGAAAATGCTCGGCGGGGAGTTGTCCATACCGGAGGAATCCTTCGCGTCGACAGAATCGGAGATCGAGCGCGCAATTCGTTCGTCCGGTTAGTACACCGGAATGCCACTTACCGGCGCGATGGGCCGAACGGACGGAAATCCCGGCCATCGGCCATCATGGACACGCCGCGTCGGTCGGATCGCTGCCGCAACTATTCGGCGACCACGAACAAGCGGTCCGCGGTACGGCGGCCGACCCCGTCCGCGATGTCCACGGTCCGCATGCCGTGCCGCCGCAACGCCGCCGTCAGCTCACCCCTCGACCACGGCCGCATGGTGAAGTCGTAGCTGGAGTCCTCCTCGGTCCGCCCGTCCGCGACGAGTTCGTACCGTTCCTCGACGTGCAGCAGCCCGTCCGCCCACCGGCTGCGGCTGGAGAACCTCAGCTCGCGGCGGCCGCCCAGCTCGGCGACGACCGACCGGCTCGCGCCGTCGGCCCGGAGCCGGGAGGCCTCCTCCTCGCGGACGTCGAGGAAGAGCAGGCCGCCCGGTCGCAGGCTCGCGGTCAGCGACGCGATCGCCGCTTCCCGGTCCGCGTCGGTGACCATGTCGTTGAGCACGCCCCGGCAGGTCACCGCGTCGTACTCGGACACCAGGCCCAGCGCGCACAGGTCGGACAGGAACGCACGAGAGCCGGGGCAGCGTTCGGCGGCCAGCGCGAGCAGCTCGGCGGAGGCGTCCGCGACGTCGACCCGGTGGCCCTTGGCGATGAGCGCCTCGGCGTGCCGGCCCGTGCCGCATCCGGCGTCCAGCACCACGGCCGGTGAGCGGTGGGCCCGGACCAGCCGTTCGTGGACCGCGTCGACCCAGGGCGCGACCGGATCGGTGATGAGCAGGTCGTAGGCCTCGGCGTGCCGGCTGTAGAAGGGACGCTCGGCACTGACTCGCGCGGACGCTGACGTCACCCGGCCAGCCTAGGCGAGATGCCTCAGCCGGGCGGGCCCGCCTGCTCCGCGGTGCTCCACCAGTCCTCGGGTCCCGTGGTGTTGTCCGAGTGCCGCAGCAGAGCCTCGATCTGCGCCGAGCCGGCCGGCCGCGCGAACAGGTAGCCCTGGCCGTACGTGCAGCCCAGCGCGCTGAGCAGCGAGTGCTGGTCGATGTTCTCGATGCCCTCGGCCACCGTCTGCAACCGCAGCGCCCGGCCCAGCTGCACCACGGCCTCGGCCAGGGTGGCGTCGTCCGGATCGGTGGCGATGCCGTCGATGAACGCCTTGTCGATCTTCAGGATGTCGATCGGGAACCGCCGCAGGTACGACAGCGACGAGTAACCGGTGCCGAAGTCGTCGATGGCGATGTGCACGCCCAGGTCCCGCAGCTCGCGCAGGGTGCTGATGGTGGCGTCGGTGTCCCGCATCAGCAGCGACTCGGTGATCTCCAGGACCACCCGGCCCGGATCGATCCCGGAGTCGCGCAGCACCGCGGCCACGTCCGCGACCAGATCCATGTGCTGGAACTGCCGGGCGGAGAGGTTCACGCTGATCCGCAGCTGCTCGGCACCCGGGACGTCCCGGTGCCAGGCGGCCACCTGCCGGCACGACTCGGCCAGCACCCAGTGTCCCAGCGGCACGATCAGCCCGGTCTGCTCGGCCAGGCCGATGAAGGTGTCCGGGCCCAGCAGCCCGCGCTCCGGGTGCTGCCAGCGCACCAGCGCCTCGACACCGATCAGCCGGCCCGACGGCAGGTCGACGATGGGCTGGTAGTGCACCACGAACTCGTCGTCGGTGAGGGCCTGCTCCAGCCGCAGGCGGGCCTCGGCCTCCTGCAGGGCGTCGGCGTACATCGACTCGTCGAAGACCACGTAACGGTCGCGGCCGGCGGTCTTGGCGGCGTACATGGCCAGGTCCGCGTCGCGCAGCAGCTCGTGCGTGTCGGCCTCGGTCATGGTGTGGGTGATCTTGGCCGAGGCGATGCCGATGCTGGCCGTGGTGATCAGGTCGCGGTGGCCGACCCGGACGGGCAGCCGGACGATCTCCAGCAGGCGTTCCGCCAGCGCGGCCAGCTCCAGATCATCGAGCCCCTCGACCAGCACCGCGAACTCGTCCCCGCCCAGCCGCGCCAATGTGTCGGCGGGCCGGATGCAGCCGCTCATCCGCGCGGCGACGGCCTGGATCAGCTCGTCCCCGGCCGAGTGCCCGAGCGTGTCGTTGACCTTCTTGAAGTCGTCCAGGTCGACCAGCAGCAGCTCCACCCGGCCTCCGCTGCGCAGATTCCGGGCCACCGCCTGGTTCATCCGGTCACCGAGCAGGGCCCGGTTGGGCAGCCCGGTGAGCGAGTCCTGGAACGCCTGCCGGGTGAGCTCACCCTCCAGCGCCTTCTGCTCGCTCACGTCTCTTATGGTCAGCACGACCGCGTTGATGTGCGGGTCCGAGAGCCGGTTGGTCCCGGTCACCTGCACGTTGATCCACCGGCCGTCGGCGTGCTGGCACCGCGAGTCGATCCGCTCGGTGTGCCCCGGGGCGGCCGCGCGCAGGTCGAGCATCCACGCGGTGATCCGGGCCAGATCGTCCGGATGGGTCATCGCCACCATGGTCTCGTTGGTGAACTGCGCCGCGTCGCGGCCCAGCACCCGGCCCGACGACGAACTGGCGAAGACCACGCCGTTGTCCGAGATGGCGAGCACGGCGTCGGAGCCGTTCTCCAGCATGGCCTCGGTGCGCCGCTCGGCGACCGCGCGCTGGGTGTCCTGCTGCCGGCGGCTGTGCGCGGTCAGGGCACACAGCCCGGCCACCACGATCAGCACCATCGACAGCGACATCACCAGCACCGGGTTGGGCTGCGGCGTGGTCATGGCCAGGGTGAGATAGCCGGCCTGGGCGAACAGGCCCAGCCCGAGCAGGGTCTGCGGCAGGAACACGGCCGAGGCGGCCACCACGATCACGATGGCGCCGGCCGGGTAGATCGCCAAGCCATCGTCGTCGAACTGGTTGAACGCGTACAGGGCGATGAGGGCGGCCGCGTACCAGGCGGTGAGCCAGCCGCGTACGCCCGCGTGGCGCAGGATCCGCGTCCACGGGAGCGCGCTGGCGGCGAGCACCACGGCGACGGCGAGCCCCAGCGGGACCAGCCACCACCGGTACTGCGGCGCCCAGGCCACTTCGACGCGTACCGCGCCCATGAGAGTCAGCGCGGCGATGATCCACAAGTCGAGCCGGATCTGCCGTGCACGATATTGCGCCAACGTGGCGTCTGATCCGGCCCAAAGCTGCACGCCCCACTTGTCGGACGCCACGGGCCGGTCCGGAGACAAACCGCCGATTTTGTTTCCCGCCGGACCGGGTTCGAACGGCCCGACACGCTGACAGTGCTGCGGTCCTCCACGGCGGCGCGCGGACGGTGGAGCGGGCCTGACAAGATCGCGTTCGTCGATGCCGCTGATGCGAGGGACGCCCACCATGCCCCGCGACCGCCCGTACGTCCCGCGTGACCAGGCCACGCCCCGGGGCGCGGCCGGTGATCCCCTGCGCGACGCCCTCGACCTGCTGGGCACCCG
>NZ_JBEZGQ010000735.1:0-4390 GCF_040650095.1 Actinoplanes sp. NPDC048791
GCCGACGCCGACGCCGAGCCGGCCAGCACCAGGGCCCCGGCCAGTCCGGGCCCGGCCCGCAGCAGGCGCCGCCGCGAGATCGCCGGCTCCCGCGCACTCGCATCGTCACTATCCGTTACGGACGGAGGGGACGGTTCGCGCTTGAGGAAGGAGGGACGATGGATGATCATGTGACAGAAAGCTACCAAGGCCGGACAAGGTGGCCCGCACGCTCGCTGAGGTGCTGATGCACCGACCGGATCACCGACGAGCCCTCACCGACCGCCGCGGCCACCCGCTTCATCGACCCCAGGCGCACGTCACCGGCGGCGAAGACCCCGTCCAGGGAGGTCTCGTACGGCAGCCGCGACCCGCCCAGCGCCACGTCGGTACGGATGAAGCCGTCGTCGTCGCGTTCCACCTCGGGCGGCAGCCACCCGGTCGCCGGCCGCGCACCGATGAAACAGAACAGGCCCCGGGCCGGCGCCTGACTGACCTCACCCGTCGGCGTGTGCCGCAGCGTCACCGTCTCCAGGTGCTCGCCGCCGTCCACCCCCGCGATGACAGTGGACGACGCCACCGTGATCACCGGGTGCGCGTCGATCCGGTCGACCAGGTACTGCGACATCGACTCGGCCAGCGACCCGCGGCGGATCACGATGGTGACCCGCGTACACCGCCGGGCCAGGAACAGGGCCGCCTGCCCGGCCGAGTTGCCGCCGCCGAGGACGAAGACCGGGCCGCCCGCGCTGAGCCCGGCCTCCAGCTCGGTGGCGGCGAAGTAGATGCCCGCCCCCTCGAGCCGGGGCCAGTTGTCCAGCGGCAACCGCCGGTACTGTGCCCCGGTCGCGACCACGACCGTCCGGGCCATCAGCCGCGCGCCGGCCCCGAGCAGCACGGTGAAGCCGTCCGGCTGCCGCTCGATCCCGGTGATCCGGCACGGGCTGTTGAGCCGGGCCCCGAAGCGCTGGGCCTGGATCGTCGCCCGGGTGGTCAGCTCGGCGCCGGAGATGCCGTCCGGGAAGCCGAGGTAGTTCTCGATCCGCGAGCTGGTGCCGGCCTGCCCGCCCGGCCCGGTCGCGTCGAAGACGGCCACCCGCAGCCCCTCGGACGCGCCGTAGACGGCCGCGGCCAGCCCGGCCGGACCGGCACCGATCACCGCCACGTCGTAGAGCAGGTCGTCGCCGGGCAGCTGGGCCAGCCCGAGCACCTCGGCCAGCCGGCCGGGCGTGCAGCGCAGCAGCACCCCGCCGGGATGCACGACCACCGGAAGATCCGCGCGGCTCGCCCCGGCCGAGGCGAGCTCGTCCGGCCCGCCGCCGGCGTCCGCGTCGACCCACCGGTACGGGATGGTGTTGCGGTTCAGGAAGGTCCGCAGGGCCAGCGACGCCTCGGACCGATCGGTGCCGATGATCTCGAAGGGCGCGTCCCGGGCCCCGGCCAGTCGCAACCGGCGCCGGGCGATCATGGCGGTGACCAGGAGGTCGGCCAGATCGGTCTCGCGGCCGAGCAGCTCCCGCAGCCGGTCCACCGACACCGCGACCAGCTCACTGTCGACGGCGGCCCGGGCCGTCACGTACGGCCGCTGCCCGGTGAGCAGGTTGAGCTCGCCGACGAACCCCCGGGCCCCGAACCGCGCGAACTCCACCTCGTTGCCCGGCGACTCGTCGCCGACGACGATCTCCCCGGCGAGCACCACCAGCAGGTCGTTGTGCTCGTCGGCCGGGCTGTAGGCGACGGCACCGGCCGGCACCCGGCGCGGCACGCCGTAGGCCCGCAGCGCGGCGAGCTGCTCGTCGGAGAACCGGGGATCGGCGGGATCCGGGCCCGCTGCCGTGCTGGTCACCGGCCAAGCATGCCCGGCCGCCCCGGCCACCACCAGAGCGGCCTCAGCGGGTGCGGTGGCGCAGCTGCGTCTGCATGGCCTGCATCAGCTCGGCGCTGGTGAACGGCTTCTCCAGCAGGTGTACGTCGGCGCTCAGCGTGCCGTGGGTGGTCAGCACCGGCTGGGCGTACCCGGACATGAACAGCACCCGGGTGTCCGGGCGTTCGGCCACCACCGCCGCGGCCACGTCCTTGCCCAGCATCCCCGGCATGATCACGTCGGTGAGCAGCAGGTCGATCCGGTGCGGGTACGCCTTGGCCCGCCGCAGCGCCTGCACGCCGTCGGCCGCGGTCAGCACGGTGTAGCCGGCCCGTCGCAGGATGCGCTCGGTCACCTCGCGCAGTGCGTCCTCGTCCTCGACGACCAGGACGGTGATCCCGTGACCGTCGATGACCACGGGTGGCGGCTGGTCCGGCTCGGCCGCCACCGCCGCGTCGGTGACCGGCATCAGCACCGTGATCGTGGTGCCCAGGCCGGTCTCGGAGTAGATCTGCACCGTGCCGCCGGCCTGGGTGATGATGCCGTAGACGGTGGCCAGGCCCAGCCCGGTGCCCTGGCCGCTGGGCTTGGTGGTGAAGAACGGGTCGAAGGCCTTGTCGACGACGTCCTTGGGCATGCCCGTACCGGTGTCCGACACCCGCATCCGCACGTAGCGGCCGGGGCTCAGGCCCGCGCGGCCGGCGGCGTGGTCGGCGTCGACCGGCACGGCCGCCGTGTCGATGGTGAGGTGACCACCGCCGGGCATCGCGTCGCGGGCGTTGACCGCGAGGTTGACCAGCACCTGTTCCAGCTGTCCCGGGTCAGCCATCACCGCGGGCAGGCCGTCCGCGGTCTGCACGGCCAGGGTGATGTGTTCGCCGATCGAGCGCTGCAGCATCTGGTGCACCTCGGTGACCACGGTGTTGACGTCCAGCGCCCGGGGCCGGATCACCTCCCGGCGGGCGAAGGACAGCAGCTGGTGGGTCAGGTCGCTGCCGCGCCGGGCGGCCCGGGCGATCTGCTCGGCGTCCTGGGCGAACGGCGTGCCGGCGCCGTCCTCGACGATGAACGCGGCGTAGTTGAGGATGACGGCGAGCAGGTTGTTGAAGTCGTGCGCGACCCCGCCGGCGAGCTGGCCCAGGCTCTCCAGCCGCTGGGTGCGCTGGAAGCGGGCCTCCATCTTCTGCTGCTCGGCCTCCGCGCGCAGGGCCTGCTGCTCGGCCTCGACGGCGAGCCGGTCGGTGATGTCGCGGACGGCGGCCACCACGATCAGCCCGTTGACGGTGTCCAGGGCGCTGCACGAGATGTCCACCGGCAGGTCGGTGCCGTCGCGGCGGCGGGCGGTCCGGGTGGCCCAGCCCTGGGTGACGGGGCCGGTGAGCCGCTCGGTGTCCAGCGGGGTGGAGTCGCCCCCGGTACGCAGGACGGTCGAGGCCGCGGGCAGGCCGTCGGGCAGCAGCCGCCGCACGGCCATGTGGGTGAGGTCGTGCCGGGGGTAGCCGAACATCCGTTCCGCCTCGGCGTTGACCAGCACCACGTGACCGTCGGCGTCTACGCCCAGCAGCGCGTCCGGGGCCGCGTCGAGCACGGCCTGCACCCGCGCCTCCGCCTGTTCCCGGTCGCTGATGTCGCGGGCCGTGGTGGTCACGCCGACGATCGTGCCGGCGGCGTCGCGCAGCGGGGAGACCAGCAGCGACACGGCGATCGCCGATCCGCCGGCGTGCAGCCGGTAGGTGCGGTACCGGTCCAGCCGGCCACCCAGGCGGACCAGCGCCAGCACCTCGTCCTCGTCGACGCGCCGGTCCGCGGGGATGATCCGGTGGACCGGGGAGCCGACCATCTCAGTGGCGGGGTGACCGTAGAGCAGTTCCGCCCCCGGGTTCCAGGTCAGCACCACGCCGTCCAGGTCGGTGGTGACGATGGCGTCGTGCGACGACTGGACGATCGAGGCCAGCAGCGCCCGGGCCTGCTCGGCCTCCCGGTGCGCGGTGTCGTCGCGCAGCACCGCGGTCACGTACATCTCGCCGCCGGGCGCGGCCACCGCCGCGAGCGACACCTCGACGGGGAAGACGCTGCCGTCGCACCGCCGGCCGCGCAGCGGCAGGCGGCGCAGCGGGGGATGGGCGCTGGCCAGGTAGCCGGCCCGGTGCTGCGGGTGCACGGCCCGGATCTCGTCCGGTACGAGCTCATCCACCGACCGGCCCGGCAGGGTCCGCTCGGGATAGCCGAACATGCCGTGGGCCCGCCGGTTGGCCAGGGCGATCGTGCCGTCGGAACGGACGATGATCACGGCGTCGGGCGCCTCCTGCACGAGCAGGCCGGTCAGGGACTCCAGCGGCTCCACAGTCCCCCCGTCCACCCGGCGCCCGGTTCACCACCCGCACGCGCGACACCCAACGTAAAATCATTTCCGGCAAAAGGGGCGAGGTTCATCGAATCGCTCGAACTTTGGGAGGGCGACATGGGTGAGCCGGCGCCGCTCCCCGCCGGGATCGATCCGAACCGGCCCAGCCCGGCCCGGATGTACGACTACTTCCTGGGCGGCAC